>DASVOS010000001.1 GCA_036383255.1 Gammaproteobacteria bacterium
CACCCCCGCGCCGGCCGCCGCCACGCCCGCCCCCGCCGCCGCCGCGTCCCCCGCCGTGATGGATGGGGCGGTGCCGCTCGCGTTTCTCGGGCGGCGCCAGCTCCGGCAGCATGTCCCCGCTCAGGGCCTCGCGGGGGATGGAATGGCCGATGTACCGCTCGATGTCCGGCAGCGAGAAGGAGTACTCCTCGCAGGCGAAGCTGATGGCGTCGCCGAAGGCGCCGGCGCGGGCGGTGCGGCCGATGCGGTGCACGTAGTCCTCCGCGTCCTGCGGCAGGTCGTAGTTGACGACGTGGCTCACGTCCGGGATGTGCAGGCCGCGGGAGGCGACGTCCGTGGTCACCAGGATCGGCAGCTCGCCGCCGGTGAACTCGCGCAGCAGGCGCAGGCGCTTGTTCTGCGGCACATCGCCCGAGAGCACCTCGCTCTTGTAGCCGTTGCCGTTCAGCATCGCCACCACGTCCTCCGCCACCCGCTTGGTGTTCACGAACACCATGGTGCGGTGCGGGTCGATCTTGCGCAGCAGGCCGATGAGCAGCGGCAGCTTCTCGTTGCCGGCGGGGAAGTACAGGCTCTGGCGCACGTTGTCGGCGGTCACCTTGTCCGGCTCGATGCGCACGAACTCGGCATTGTTCATGTGCTCGTAGGAGAGCTCCAGCACCCGGTGCGAGAGCGTGGCCGAGAACAGCATGGACAGGCGCTGGGTCGGGTGCGGCAGGCGGCGCAGGAGGAAGCGCACGTCGGCGATGAAGCCCATGTCGAACATGCGGTCCGCCTCGTCCAGCACCAGCACCTCGGTGTTGTGCAGGTCGAACACATGCTGCTTCATGTAGTCGATGAGCCGGCCCGGCGTGCCGATCAGCACGTCCACGCCCTCGGCCACGCGGTTGCGCTGCTTCTCGTAGTCCTCGCCGCCGTACACCACCGCCATGGAGAGCCCGGTGTGCGCGCCGAGCACCAGCGCGTCCTTGTGGATCTGCACCGCCAGCTCGCGGGTGGGCGCGATCACCAGCGCGCGCGGCTGGTTCTGCCTGCGGTCAGCGGGCGAGGGGCGGGTGAGGAGGCGGTTGAAGAGGGCGAGCAGGAACGCGGCGGTCTTGCCGGTGCCGGTCTGCGCCTGGCCGGCGACGTCGCGGCCCGCCAGTGCGATGGGCAGCGTCTCGGCCTGGATGGGGGTGCAGCCCTTGAAGCCGGCCTCCCGGACGCTCTGCAAGAGGGGTTCGGCCAGGTTCAGGGACTCGAATTTAAGGTCGCTCAATTTGCTTCCAGTAGGGTATTCCGGGGCTTGCATTCTCCGGAGGGTTGGGCTCAAAATACCCGAAATGCCTTTGACGTCCGCGCCTTGCGCGGGCTGTTTTTCCAAGCAATCACCAGGTTTTTCCACCCAGCGCTGCGAGCAAGCCGCGATATTGTGCCTTAATGGGCACCGTCCGTCACATCATCCCGCCAGCCCTTCGGAATATCACCGCACCCGCAGCCCTGAACACCCGAATACGAGCCATCCAAGGAGGCTTTTCCACCGTGAGCGACCAGATCGTCTATACCAGCGATGCCAACTTCCAGAAAGACGTGCTCAGCTCCGATGTCCCCGTGCTGGTGGACTATTGGGCAGAGTGGTGCGGACCCTGCAAGATGATCGCCCCGATCCTCGACGAGATCGCCGGCGACTACCAGGGCAAGCTCAAGATCGCCAAGGTCAACGTCGACGAGAACCAGCAGGTCACCCAGAAATACGGCATCCGCAGCATCCCGACGCTCATGATCTTCAAGGGCGGCTCGGTGCAGGCCCAGAAGGTCGGCGCCATGTCCAAGTCGCAGCTCGCTGCCTTCATCGAGACGAACCTATAACCCAATGACCATCGCACACCCACCCCCGCCCGGTTCCCGCCGGGCACATAAACCCGAGAATGAAACTCATATGAACCTGACAGAACTCAAACGCAGGCCGGCCGAGAAGATCATCGAGCTGGCCGAATCCATGGGGCTCGAGGGGATGGCACGTTCGCGCAAGACGGACGTGATCTTCTCCATACTCAAGGCGCACGCCCGCAACGGCGAGGAGATCTCCGGCGACGGCGTCCTGGAGATCCTGCAGGACGGCTTCGGCTTCCTGCGCTCCGCCGAGGGCTCGTACCTCGCCGGCCCGGACGACATCTATGTCTCCCCCAGCCAGATCCGCCGCTTCAACCTGCGCACGGGCGACACCGTCGCCGGCAAGATCCGTCCGCCGAAGGAAGGCGAGCGCTACTTCGCGCTGCTCAAGGTGGACCACATCAACTACGATCCGCCCGAGCACGCCAAGAACAAGGTGCTGTTCGAGAACCTCACGCCGCTGTTCCCCAAGCGCCGCATCAAGATGGAGCGCGGCAACGGCTCCACCGAGGACATCACCGCGCGCATCATCGACATGGTGGCGCCCCAGGGCATGGGCCAGCGCGCCCTCATCGTCTCGCCGCCCAAGGCCGGCAAGACCATGATGCTGCAGAACATCGCCCAGTCCATCGCCGCCAACTACCCCGACGTCTACCTCATCGTGCTGCTCATCGACGAGCGGCCCGAGGAAGTGACCGAGATGCAGCGCTCCGTGAAGGGCGAGGTCGTGTCCTCCACCTTCGACGAGCCCGCCACCCGCCACGTGCAGGTCGCGGAGATGGTGATCGAGAAGGCCAAGCGCCTGGTCGAGCACAAGCGCGACGTGGTGATCCTGCTCGACTCCATCACCCGCCTGGGCCGTGCCTACAACACCGTGGTGCCGGCCTCCGGCAAGGTGCTGACGGGCGGCGTGGACGCCAACGCCCTGCAGCGCCCCAAGCGCTTCTTCGGCGCCGCGCGCAACATCGAGGAGGGCGGCTCCCTCACCATCATCGCCACCGCGCTGGTCGAGACCGGGTCGCGCATGGACGACGTGATCTACGAGGAGTTCAAGGGCACCGGCAACTCCGAGATCCACATGGACCGCCGCATCGCCGAGAGGCGCGTGTTCCCGGCCATCAACATCAACAAGTCCGGCACTCGCCGCGAGGAGCTCTTGGTCCCGCAGGACGAGCTGCAGAAGATGTGGATCCTGCGCAAGCTGCTGCATCCGATGGACGAGCTGGCCGCCAGCGAGTTCATCCTGGACAAACTCAAGGACACCAAGACCAACAGCGAGTTCTTCGACTCCATGAAACGCTGAGCCGGAGGGCCGAGAGGCAAGGGAGGGGCGGGTCGCGAGACCCGCCCCTTCGCTTTTAGTTCAGCGGAAATATCCGGAACTCGCCGCCGGTCCTTGTGTCTGAGTGATCATGCTCGGCTTTGGATCTCCGGCGATGCCCCGACGACTGCTGTTCGTCCCCCTGTTGGTCGCGTCCCTGGCGCCTTCCCTGGTCCAGGCCGCTTGCGCCGATCTGGCGTTCCGGCAGTTCGATTTCTGGCTCGGCGACTGGAACGTGACCACCGTGGCCGACGGCAAGCTGGTGGGCCACGACCGCGTCGAGAACGCCTATGGCGGCTGTGTGCTCCAGGAGCATTGGACCAGCGTCGACGGCGGTACCGGCGGCAGCCTGAGCGTCTATGATGCGTCCCGCAAGCTGTGGCACCAGACCTGGGTGGATTCCTCTGGTACCCTCGTGGTGCTGGAAGGCACGGTCAAGGATGGCCGCATGGTCATGAGCGGCACCATGACCCAGGACGGCAAGCGCGTCCAGGACCGCATGAGCTGGATCCCTCAGGGCGGCAAGATCCGCCAGCTCTGGGAGACCTCCGGGGACGGCGGGAAGACCTGGACGGTCATATTCGACGTCTACTATTCGAGAGGGTGATCATGCGTACCCTGCGTCTCTTCCTGGCCTTGGCTGCTCTTCTTCTCATCGCGTCGTTACAGGCCGCGCCTGCGCCTGCCGCACCCTGCAGTGCGCCCGAGTATGCGCAGTTCGATTTCTGGCTGGGAGACTGGGACGTGACCAACCCCGCAGGCAAACCCGCCGGCCACAATCGCATCACCAAGGAGTACGGCGGCTGCGTGCTGCAGGAGCACTGGACCGGCGCCGGTGGAAGCGTCGGCTCCAGCTTCAACATCTACGATCCGGTGCGCAAGGTATGGCACCAGACCTGGGTGGACAACGGCGGCACGCTGCTGGAGATCGAAGGCGGCCTCAAGGACGGCAGCATGGTCATGAGCGGCGAGCAAGTGCAGGCCGATGGCAGCAAGCTCCTCAACCGCATCACCTGGACCCCCAAGGACGGCGCCGTGCGCCAGCATTGGGAGGTGTCCAGCGACGGCGGCAAGACCTGGAAGACTGTCTTCGACGGCCTCTACCGCAAGCCCTAAACGTGTCTTTTGACCGGGGACGTCGTCTGTAGCAAGGATGCGTGCGTGCCGCGGAGCACAGGGATGTGCGTGAGCGGCGAGCGCTTCGGTCTCGCAGTCGGTCACGTACATTAAGAGTACGCTCCCTCCTGCTCGCCTCGCGCGTCTAGCCCGCGGTCAAAATCCACCGTTTAGGGTTATGTGACGTCAGTTTAGAAGCTTGTTCTTGAATTGGGGCGATTCCGCGCCCTATATCAGCCGTCCTGAGTGGCCTGCGTCACGGTCGCCGCCGCCCGCGGCCAGTATCCTGAAGCGGATACCGTTCCGAAGGAACGCGGACCTGCCTAAGGAAGGGCGGCGCCATGACCTACATCCGCATCTACCTCGACCCCAGTTGCAGCTCCTGCCTGCGCCATGCGCGCATGCACCTCTTCTTCGACTGGTTCCACCGGGTGGTGGTCTCCACCGCCACGCCGCCGGGTGGGCGGGTGGTGGACGGCGACGTGGTGGTGCAGGAGCTCGACAGCGGCAGGCTGCTGCGCGGGGCGCGGGCAGTGGCGTGCATCTGCCGCCACATCCCGCTGTATGCGCCCGTGCGGCTGCTGCTGGCGCTGCCGCCGGTGCGCCGGGCGGTGGACAAGCGCATCGCCGGTCACAAGCAGCGCACGGAAGAGGCGCGCCCGCCCCAGCGCCGCCGCTGAGCTGTCACAGGTCCGCATCCCCATACGTCCTGGATGAGACCGGCATAGACTGAGCGCCGGACAGGAGCCTGCCCGATGCCCGCCAGCGAGACCACGTTCCTCAGCCACCGCCCGCGCCTGTTCGGGCTCGCCTACCGCATGCTCGGCTCGCGCAGCGATGCCGAGGACGTGCTGCAGGACGCCTGGTTGCGCTGGCGCACCGCGGACGAGGCCGGCCTCATGGACCCTGAGGCCTGGCTGGTGACGGTGGTGACGCGCCTCAGCATCGACCGCCTGCGCGCCGCCAAGCGCGAGCGCGAGGCCTACCAGGGCCCCTGGCTGCCGGAGCCCCTGGTGGCGGAGGCGGAAGCGCCCGAGCGGGCCGTCGAGCTGGCCGGCGACGTATCCCAGGCCTTCCTGCTGGTGCTCGAGCGGCTCGCGCCCGAGGAGCGCGCCGCGTTCCTGCTGCGGGAGGTGTTCGACGCCGACTACCGGGAAGTCGCGCAGATGCTGGGCAAGAGCGAGGCCGCCTGCCGGCAGCTGCTGCACCGCGCCCGCGAGCGGGTGCGCGCCGAGCGGCCGCGCTTCCAGGTGAACCCGGAGGCGCAGCGGCGCCTCCTGGAACGCTTCGTGGCCGCGCTGCAGGCGGACAGCCGAGAGGAGATGCTGGCGGTGCTGGCGCCGGAGGCCGCCTTCACCGCCGACGGCGGCGGCAAGGTGCCGGCCGCGCTGCGCGTCCTGCACGGCGCCGGGCGGATCGCGCACCTGTTCTCCAGCCTCAACCAGCGCTTCAGCGGGCGTTTCAGCTACCGGGAAGCCCTCATCAACGGCGAGCCTGGCGTGCTGCGTTTCATGGACGGCAGGCTGGATTCCACCCTGGGCTTCGTCACCGACGGCGAGCGCATCCTGGACATCTACATCGTGCGCAACCCGGACAAGCTCCAGCACATCGCCGTGGCTTGAGCTGTCACAGGCCGGGCGCCTGGCGCGTCCTGGATGCATGGGACGCGCATGCCGCGCGCCCGACGACCAGGAGTGCATCCATGTCCCGCCATACCATCCGCTACCCCGAGATCCTCCCCGAGCCGTTCCAGAAGCAGCTCGACCTCAGCATGGCCGTGCACAAGTCCGGCATCGGCCCCCGGCTCCTGGAACTCGTGTTCCTGCGCGTCTCACAGGTCAATGGCTGTGCGTTCTGCATCGACATGCACGTGCGCAACCTGCTCGCGGCCGGCGAGGATCTGCAGCGCATCGCGCTGCTGCCCGCCTGGCGCGAGTCGGACTGCTACAACGCCCGGGAGCGAGCGGCCCTGGACTGGGCCGAGAAGGTCAACGCGCTGCACGATGACAAGGCCCTGGACGCCTCGTTCGCGCTGCTGGACCGGCAGTTCAGCGAGCGGGAGATCGCCGAGCTCACCTTCGCGGTGGCGGTGATCCGCACCTGGAACACCCTCAACGTGAGCCTGCGCACCCCCGTAGAACGCAAGCCGCTCGCGGCCTAAAACGGGGTCTTTTGTCCGCTGGCTTTGTTGCGCTGCGACTCACAGTCGGTCACGTACACCAAGAGTACGCTCCCTCCTGCTCGCTTTGCGCGCCTAGCCAGCGGCCAAAATCCCCACGTTTTGATGCGTAGCTAGCGCCGGTTCGGCCAGCTGGCGTCGAACTGCACGCCGATACGCGGGTTCTCGCCCCGTTCCTCGCGCTCCACCGCGCGCCAGCCGATGTCCTTGCGGAAGAAGCGGCCCGGCCAGCGGATGCTCTCGGCGATGTGGTAGGCGCGCAGGCGGGCGTCCGCCACCGTGTCCCCCAGCGCCGTCACCGTCATCACGCGGCCGCCGCTGGTCACCACCTTGCCGTCCTCCTCGGCGGTGCCGGCGTGGAACACCTTCACGTGGTCGCTGGGGAACTGCGGCAGCCCCAGCACCACGTCGCCCTTGCGGTAGTCGCCGGGATAACCCTCGGCCGCCAGCACCACGCCCACCGCGGCGCGCCCGTCCCACTCGGCGTTCACCTTGTTCAGCTTGTGTTCCAGCGCCGCATCGCAGAGGCTCACCAGGTCGGACTTGAGCCGCATCATGATGGGCTGGGTCTCCGGGTCGCCGAAGCGGCAGTTGAACTCCAGCACCTTGGGGTTGCCCTGGGCATCGATCATGAGGCCGGCATAGAGGAACCCGGTGTAAGGGGAGCCTTCCGCGGCCATGCCCTTGATGGTGGGGCGGATCACCTCGCGCATCACCCGCTCGTGTATCGCGCCTGAGACCACGGGCGCAGGCGAGTAGGCGCCCATGCCGCCGGTGTTGGGACCGCGGTCACCGTCGCCGACGCGCTTGTGGTCCTGGGAGGTGGCGAGCGCGAGCGCGTGCTCGCCGTCCGCCATCACGATGAAGCTGGCTTCCTCGCCCTGCAGGAACTCCTCGATCACCACGCGGCTGCCGGCGCTGCCGAAGGCGTTGCCCGCGAGCATGTCGCGCACCGCGGCTTCCGCCTCCGCGGGCGTCGCCGCCACCACCACGCCCTTGCCGGCGGCGAGGCCGTCGGCCTTCACCACGATCGGCGTGCCTTTCTCCTGCAGGTAGGCGAGTGCGGGCTCCACCTGGGTGAAGCTCTGGTACTCGGCGGTGGGGATGTGGTGGCGCTTCAGGAAATCCTTGCTGAAGACCTTGGAGCCCTCCAGGCGCGCCGCCATGCGGCTCGGGCCGAAGCACTTGAGGCCCGCCTGGGTGAACACGTCGACGACGCCCAGCACCAGGGGCTGCTCCGGACCCACCACCGTGAGCCCTACGCCCTGGCCGAGCGCGAAGTCCAGGAGGCCGCGCACGTCGTCGGCCTTGATGCGCACGTTCTCGCACTTCTTCTCGTGGGCGGTGCCGGCGTTGCCCGGCGCCACGTAGACCTTCTCCACCTGGGGGGACTGGGCCAGTTTCCAGGCCAGGGCATGCTCGCGGCCGCCGCCGCCGATGACGAGGACTTTCATGTCAGTGCCGGAAATGCCTGAAGCCGGTGAAAACCATCGCTATCTTAAGCTCGTCGGCGGCAGCGATCACTTCCTTGTCCCGCATCGAGCCGCCGGGCTGCACGATGCAGCTCACGCCGGTGTGGGATGCCGCGCCCACGCTGTCGCGGAAGGGCAGGAAGGCGTCGGAAGCCATCACGCAGCCCTTCACCTCGAACTTGGCCTCGCCCGCCTTCAGGGCGGCGATGCGCGCGCTCATGATGCGGCTCGGCTGGCCGGCGCCTATCCCGAGGGTCAGGCCGTCCCGCGCATACACGATCGCGTTGGACTTCACGTGCTTCACCACGCGCCAGGCGAAGGCGAGATCCTTGAGCTGCTGCGCGGTGGGCGCGAGCTGCGTCACCACCTTGAACTCCGGCAGGGTAGTGGCCGCGTCCAGGTCCTGGATCAGGAGGCCGCCGCTCACGCGCTTGTAGTCCAGTGTGGGCATGCCGCCCGCGGCCGGCATGCCGATGGCGAGCGCCCGCACGTTGGGCTTGGCGGCCAGGGCCGCCAGGGCTTCGGGGCCGATCTCCGGCGCCACCACCACTTCCACGAACTGGTTCGCCAGGATCTTCTGCGCCGCCGCCGCATCCAGCGGGCGGTTGAAGGCGATGATGCCGCCGAAGGCCGAATCCCGGTCCACGCTGTAGGCCCGCTCGTAGGCTTCGAGGCACGTTGCGCCCAGGGCCACGCCGCAGGGGTTCGCGTGCTTCACGATCACGCAGGCGGGCGTGTCGAAGGAGAGCACTGCGTTCCAGGCCGCGTCCGCGTCGGCCAGGTTGTTGAAGGAGAGTTCCTTGCCCTGCAGCTGGCGCGCCGCCGCAAGGGTACCGGGCGCCGGGTCCCGCTCGGCGTAGAAGGCAGCCTGCTGGTGCGGGTTCTCGCCGTAGCGCAGGTCGTAGCGCTTGTGGAATTGGGCCGTGAAAGTGGCGGGGAAGGGCGCGGGCTTGCCGTCCTTGAGGCCGGTCAGGTAGTTCGCGATGGCGCCGTCATAGGCCGCCGTGTGGGCGAAGGCCTTGGCGGCCAGCTCCGCGCGCAGCGCGTCGCCCACCGCGCCCTTGCCTGCCTTCATCTCTTCCAGCACCCGGCCGTAGTCGGCGCTGTCCACCAGCACCGTCACGGCGGCGTGGTTTTTGGCGGCAGACCGCACCATGGCCGGGCCGCCGATATCGATATTCTCGATGGCGTCCTGGAAGCTCGCCCCAGGTTTGGCCACGGTGGCCTCGAAGGGATAGAGGTTCACCGCCAGCAGGTCGATGGGCGCGATGCCGTGCTCGCTCATGACCGCATCATCTATACCGCGCCGGCCCAGGAGGCCGCCGTGCACCTTCGGGTGCAGCGTCTTCACCCGGCCGTCCATCATCTCCGGGAAGCCCGTATGCTCGGACACGTCCTTCACCTTGAGGCCGCTGTCCCGGAGGAGCTTCGCGGTGCCGCCGGTGGAGAGGAGTTCCACGCCCATGCCGGCGAGGGCCTTCGCGAAATCCACGATGCCGGTCTTGTCGGAGACACTGATTAACGCACGCTTGACCGGCACCGGTGTATACCTCTTAAAAACGCGTCTTTTGTTTCCTGGCGGCGTTGCGAATGTCCTCGTAATCCTCACGTACCTAAGAGTACGCTCCGGTTACTCGGCCATTCGCGCCTTGCCAGTAACCAAAATCCGCTGCTTTTAAGAGGTGTACGAGAGACTCAGCTGCAGGAGCTTAAGAGTTAATCTTATATTTCCGCAGCTTCTTCCTGAGAGTGCTGCGGTTCAGTCCCAGGATCGCCGCCGCGCGCGACTGGTTGCCGCGGGTGTACTCCATGAGCGTCAGCAGCAAGGGCTGCTCGATCTCGCCCAGCACCATCTCGTAGAGCTCGGAGGGGTCGTGGCCGTTCAGGTCCGCGAAATAGCGGCGCAGGTTCTTCTCGGCATGCTCCCGCAGCGAATGGGTCGGGGAGGCATGGGCCGCGTGGGCCCCGCTGCCATCCACCACTTCCAGGTTGACCCGCTGCGCCCCTGTCTTGTTCATGCCGCCAACTCCCTGATGTCTTGGTCCGCGAAGAAGCCGCGGATTATCGTTTGTTGTTCCAGCGCCGTCTCGGCCCGCAGCACACGCTCCCGGAACCCGGCCGACCCCGGCAGGGTCTTGAGGTACCACCCGATGTGCTTGCGCGCCACGCGCACCCCGCTGAATTCCCCGTAGAAGGAATAGAGGTTGTCGAGGTGCCCCAGCATGATGGCGCAGACCTCGGCGGGCGCCGGGGCGGCCATGTGCCGGCCCGTCGCCAGGAAATGCTCGATCTCGCGGAAGATCCACGGCCGCCCCTGGGCGGCGCGGCCCACCATCACCGCGTCGGCGCCGGTGGCCTCGAGCACCGCCAGGGCCTTCTCGGGGCTGTCCACGTCGCCGTTGGCCAGCACCGGGATGCTCACGGCCGCCTTGATGGCGCGGATCGTCTCGTACTCCGCCTCACCCTTATAGAGGTCGGCGCGGGTGCGCCCGTGCACCGCCAGGGCCTGGATACCCGCGTCCTGCGCCAGGCGGGCTATGCCTAAGCCGTTCTTGTGCTCCCGGTCCACACCGGTGCGGATCTTGAGGGTCACCGGCACGTCCACCGCGCCCACCACCGCCTCCAGGATGGCCCGCACCAGCGGCTCGTCCGCCAGCAGCGCGGAACCCGCGGCCTTGTTGCAGACCTTCTTGGCCGGGCAGCCCATGTTGATGTCGATGATCTGCGCGCCCTCGGCCACGTTCTCGCGGGCGGCCTCGGCCATCATGGCGGGCTCGGCCCCCACGATCTGCACGATGCGCGGCTCCACCTCGCCCTCGTGGTCGCGGCGGCGGCGGCTCTTCAGGCTGTCACGCAGTTCGGGCCGGGAGGTCACCATCTCCGAGACCGCCATGCCCGCGCCCAGCGCCTTGCAGAGCTGGCGGAACGGCCGGTCCGTCACGCCCGCCATGGGCGCCAGCACCAGCTTGTTGCGGAGAGAATACGGCCCGATACGCATGGTGTGTGCGCTGCAATTCTTTGGCTGGGATCGAGGCGAAATAATAGCCAGAAACTTCCGCGCGTCAAAGCTTGAAATTTTTCCGCAACACGCGTTCGAAGTCCGAGAAGTGTCCCGGCACGCCGCGTGCGTGGCGCCGCGCGACGCAAAAACTTCCAATCAAATCAACGGGAACAGCTCAATCGTGCTGGCCCACCGCACACACGCGGCCCGCGGCCGCGTCCAGGCAGGGCGTGAGACTGAAGCCCACCGCATCGGGACCCGGGTCCACCACGTCCAGGCGGAAGCGGGCCGCGAGGCTGGGGCTCCCCAACTGCGCCGCGGGCAGGTATTCCGCGGGCTTGAAGTCGCGCGCGCGCAACGGTTCGCCGAAGCGGTCCGTGAGCACCACCCGCAGCACCGGCCAGGGCTGCACGGTCCCCGCGCCGTTGGTGAGGGCGCCGGTGATGGAGAGGGCCCCTCCGCTGTCCGGGTCGCTGGTCACGTTCAGGGCGCCCACCTGCCAGTCTGCGGCATCCGCATGCTTCGTCAGGGGGTGCCCCAGGGAGGCATACAGCGCCTGCAGCGAGGTCCCGATCACCGGGTTCTGGGCCAAGAGGTCCCGGTCCAGGTTCACCCACTGCGCCACCAGCACCATCAACAACAAGAAGATGCCCACCCACCACGCGGCTGCGCGCAGGGGGCGGCGTGGCGCCGGCTTGGGCGGCAGATGCAGCGCATCCACGTGGGCATAGGACATGGGCGCCGGTTCCTCGGAGATGGCATCAATCTCCACGGCAGGCATCGCCACTTCCGCATCCTCCACAGGCATGGATGCGGCTTCCGGAACGACGGGCGCATCCCCCATCAGGTCCGCAAACAGGTCATCCATGGGCGCGCTCTTGCGCGCACGTCGCCGGCCGGCCTTGAGTTCCGGGGCAGAGGTGATGGGCTCGTCTTCCACCTCCATGGATTCGTCCAGCTCAGGCGCGGCATCTGCGCCGATCTCCAGGGCAACGTCGTCGCCGATGGGGGCTTCTTCCACGGAAGGCGCGTCGGCCACGTCCAGCTCCGCGTCCTGTTCCTGCTCCCCAGCCTCCGTCTGCACCGGCATCTCGGGCGGCAGGTCCGCGCCTTCCAGGAGCTCATAGGCGTCGAACACCTCATGGCACTTGCCGCAGCGCACGGCGCCCTGGGCAGCCGTGAGGGCGGCAGCCGTGAGGCGGAAACGCGTGTGGCAATGGGTGCAGACGGTGAACATGCTCGTTACTGCTTGCGTACTGCGGTTATCCGTATCCAATCGCCCTTGGACTCGGTCTCGAACCCCGAGAACCCAGAGGCTTGATAGGCATGCCGGATGTCCGGCTCCTGGGCCTTCAGGATACCGGAGAGCACCAGCCGCCCGCCGGGCTTGAGGTGCGCCGCGAACAAGGGCGCCAGGGACACCAGGGGCCCTGCCAGGATGTTGGCGAGTATGAGATCCGCTTCATGGTCCGGGTAGGCGGGGGGCAGGCACACCGAGAGGGCCGCCGTCACGCCGTTGCGGGCGGCGTTGTCGGCGGTCGCCACCAGGGCCTGCGGATCGTTGTCCACGGCCCACACGTGGCGCGCGCCGAGGCGCGCCGCGGCGATGGCCAGGATGCCGGAGCCGCAGCCATAGTCCGTCACCTCCAGGCCTTTCACCTGAGCGCCATCCAGCCACTCCAGGCACAGGGCCGTGGTCGGGTGCGTGCCGGTGCCGAAAGCGAGGCCCGGGTCCAGGATCAGGTTCACCGCCTCGGGGTCCGGCGGCGTATAGGCGGTGGGGCAGATCCACAGGCGCGCGCCGAAGCGCATGGGCTTGAAGTCCTTCAGCCACTCCCGCACCCAGTTCCGGTCTTCCAGGGGCTCGATGCGGTGCGGCGGAAGCTGGGCTACGCCCAAGTCCGCCTTCAGGCGCGCCGTGACCGCGCCCATGTCCGCATCCGCGGGGAAGAGCGCCGTGAGGCGCGTGTCAGACCAGAGGGAAGGCCGGTCGGTGTCCGGCTCGTAGATGGGCTCGTCGCCGGCATCTTCTAACGTGACCGACAGGGCGCCGGCTTCGAGCAAGGCTTCTTCGACCTTGTCGGCATCCAGCTTGCCCAACGCCAGTTTCAGCTCAAGCCAACTCAGAGCCCGAGCTTCTTTTCGAGATAGTGAATATTGGTTCCACCGGCGATGAACGCCGAGTCCGCGAACAGGTCCCGGTGCAGCGGCACGTTCGTCGTGATGCCTTCCACCGCGATCTCCGACAGCGCCACCCGCATGCGCGCCAGCGCCGACTCGCGCGTGTCGCCGTAGGCGATCAGCTTGCCGATCAGCGAATCGTAGTTGGGCGGCACCGTGTAGCCGGTGTAGGCGTGGGAATCCACGCGGATGCCGGGGCCGCCCGGCGGGTGCCAGAGGTTGATCTTGCCCGGCGAGGGCGTGAACTTGCGCGGGTCCTCGGCGTTGATGCGGCACTCGAAGGCGTGGCCGCGGAACTCGATGTCCTTCTGCTTCAGGGTGAACGGCATGCCCGCCGCCACCATCAGCTGCCACTTCACGATGTCGATGCCGGTGATCATCTCCGTCACCGGGTGCTCCACCTGCACGCGGGTGTTCATCTCGATGAAGTAGAAGTTGCCATCCTGGTACAGGAACTCGAAGGTCCCCGCGCCGCGGTACTTGATGTTCCTGCAGGCCTCCACCACGCGCTCGCCCATGGCGCGGCGCTGCTTGTCGGTGATGCCGGGGGCCGGCGCCTCCTCGATCACCTTCTGGTGGCGCCGCTGCATGGAGCAGTCGCGCTCGCCCAGGTGCACCGCGTTGCCCTGGCCGTCCGCCATCACCTGGAACTCGATGTGGCGCGGGTGCTCCAGGAACTTCTCCATGTACACCATGTCGTTGCCGAACGCGGCCTTGGCCTCGGCGCGGGTCATGCCCACCGCCGCCACCAGCGCCGCCTCGCTGTGCACCACGCGCATGCCGCGCCCGCCGCCGCCGCCGGCGGCCTTGATGATCACCGGATAGCCGACCTCGCGGCCCATCCGCAGCATCTCCTTCGGGTCCTCCGGCAACGCGCCTTCGGAGCCCGGCACCGTCGGCACGCCGGCCTTCTTCATGGCGTGCTTGGCCGAGACCTTGTCGCCCATGAGGCGGATGGTGTCGGCGCGCGGCCCGATGAAGATGAACCCGCTCTGCTCCACGCGCTCGGCGAAGTCGGCGTTCTCCGCCAGGAAGCCGTAGCCCGGGTGGATCGCCACCGCGTCCGTGACCTCGGCGGCGCTGATGATCGCCGGCATGTTGAGGTAGCTCTCGGCGGAGGGCGGCGGGCCGATGCACACCGACTCGTCCGCCAGCAGCACGTGCTTCAGGTCCTTGTCCACGGTGGAGTGGACCGCCACGGTGCGGATGCCGAGTTCCTTGCAGGCGCGCAGGATGCGCAGCGCGATCTCGCCGCGGTTCGCGATGACGACTTTTTCCAGCATGGGACTATGCCTTATTCAATTATGAACAGCGGCTGGCCAAATTCGACCGGATCGCCGTTGTTCGCGAGGATTGCCTTCACCACGCCCGCCTTGTCCGACTCGATCTGGTTCATCATCTTCATGGCCTCGATGATGCACAGCACGTCGCCTTCCTTCACGGCCTGGCCCACGTCCGCGAAGGCCTTGGCGCCGGGAGACGCCGCTCTATAGAACGTGCCCACCATGGGCGACTTCACCGGGTGGCCCGGCGGCAGCGCCCGGGCGGCGGGGGCGGCCGGT
>DASVOS010000002.1 GCA_036383255.1 Gammaproteobacteria bacterium
CGACGCCCGCCACCGCCGCGCCGGCGATGACCGCACCCGAGAGCCAGGCTCCCGCCGAACAGGCGCCAGCGGAAGTCGCCGCTGCGCCGCAAGCGCAGCCGCAAGCAGCCACGCCCGAGCCGACCGCTTCGCCGCCGCCCGCACCCGCGCCCTCGTTCGAACAGGCGCCCGCACAACGGGCGCTTGGCATGAATTACGGCCCGATTCATCGCGGTGAGACCCTCTCCAGCATCGCCAAGTCGGTGCGTCCGGAGGGCGTGACGCTCAACCAGATGATGATCGCCATCTACCAGGCGAACCCCGAAGTCTTCATGCGCAACATCAACCGCATGAAGTCGGGCTACATCTTGCGGATGCCGGCTGCGACCGACGTGCAGGCCATCAGCGTCGCCGACGCCAACGCCGAAGTGCGCGAGCAGATGCAGGCCTGGCGCGAGAACCGCATCGCGGCGGCGCCGTCGTCCGCCGCGCCCGCCACCACTTCGCCGGAGCTGCAGATCGTGGCCCCGGGTTCCGCCGCCGAGAGCAGCGCAGAGGTGCCGGGTGCCGAGCAGCAGGGCAGCGGCACCGCGCCTTCCAGCACCGGCAAGCCGGGCACGGGCAGCGCGCCGTCCGGTGGCCTGACGCCGCCCGCACCGACGCCCGCCAACCAGGCGCCGCTGTCGGTCAACAGCAACTCCTTGGCGAACGTGCAGCAGCAGGCCACGCAGCAGAACGCCGCGCCCAGTCTGCCGACGCCGCCCGCCGCCACCAACGTGCCGCTGCCCCAGGCGGCGCAGTCCACGCCTGCCAAATCCAAGCCCGCGCCGCAACCGGTGCAGGAGTCCGGCGGCATCCTGGACATGGTGTTCAGCCTCTACGGCATCATCGCCCTGATCGTCATCGCGATGATCGTGCTGGCGGTGGTGATCATCAGGAAGCGCAAAGCTGCTGGCGGCGGTTCCGGTGCCACCGCCAAGGGCCCGGGCCGCATCAAGGCCGACTGGATGAAGCAGGAGAGCGTGGATTCCGGTGACGACACCGCCGCGTCCTCCACCACGCGTACCCGCAACCGCAAGAAGATCGCGGCTTCGGAAGACGTGCAGGAGAAGACGGTGCTGGCCGAGCCGCCGAGTGAGCTCGGCGACAGCGACAAGACCATGCTCATGGCCTCGCCTCCGCCGATGCCCTCGGGCGGTGACACCATGATGGGCGGCGCCGCGACCGGCGGCTCGCAGCTCGACGTGTCCGATCCGATGGCGGAGGCCGACTTCCACATGGCCTACGGCCTGTATGACCAGGCCGCGGACGTGCTGCGCAAGGCGTTGCGCCAGGATCCGAACGCGCGCGCGGTGCAGGTCAAGCTGCTGGAGGTGTTCTTCACCGCCGGCGACAAGGACAACTTTGTCAACGAAGCCAAGAAGCTGCGCCAGTCCATGGGCGGCGCGCCGGACAAGGACTGGGAGAGCGTCGCGATCATGGGCCGCCAGGTGGCCCCCGACGAGCCCTTGTTCAGCTCCGGAGGCGGCGCCGTCACCGGCGCGGTGGACCTCGCGCTCGATGGCGGCGGCACCGACACGGTGGTCAGCGACCTGGACGCGCTCGGCGGCGCCTTCACCAGCGCCGGTGCGGCTCCGATCCCTGAGGCTCCGGCTCCCGCGCCGGCCCCGGCGGCTGACAACAGCATGGATTTCTCGCTGCCGGACATCGAGCCGATGGCGGCCGAGCCTGCGGCGGAACCCGTGGCCGAAGCCCCCAAGGCGGCTGAAGGCGGCATGGAGTTCGACCTGGGTGACCTCAACTTCGAGCCCACCCCGGCCAAGCAGGGCGGCGTCGAGAAGGCAGCCCCCTCGCTCGGCACAGACGAGCCCACAGTGGCCACGGACTTCGGCACGGATTCCCAGGTGGAGTTCGACAAGGCCCTGAACGACCTGGCCTCGTTCGTGAACACCAACGTCCCGGCCCAGCCGGCGACGGAAGAAGAGGACGATAAGACGCTGGCGATCCGCCCGCCGAAGGCCCCGGCCCCGGCGGATGACCTCAGCATGGATCTCGGCAGCGTGCCCGCCGCCGAGGACGCCCCTGCCGGCGGCGGCAGCAGCATGAACGAGATCGGCACCAAGCTGGACCTCGCCCGCGCCTACATCGACATGGGCGACCCGGACGGTGCCAAGAGCATCCTCGAAGAGGTGATCGCCGAGGGCAACGCCCAGCAGAAGTCGGAAGCCCAGGAGCTGATCAAGCACGTCTCCTGACCGGCCGGTCCGTCCCGACGTACATCTGCGCCGCCTTCGGGCGGCGCAGTCCTTTCAAGCGGTGGCACGAGTGACCCGTTACGCAGTCGGCATCGAATACGACGGTTCCGCCTTCATGGGCTGGCAGCGCCAGGTCCATCCCGGCCGCACCGTGCAGGCCGCCGTGGAAGACGCGCTGGCGAAGGTGGCCGACCATGTGGTCGAGGTCACTTGCGCCGGCCGCACCGACGCCGGCGTGCATGCCTCGGGCCAGGTGATCCACTTCGACACGGGCGCGAGACGCGACCTGCGCGGCTGGCTGCTCGGCACCAACGCCAACCTGCCGCCGGACGTGGCGGCGGGCTGGGTGATGGAGGTGCCGGAGACGTTCCACGCCCGCTTCAAGGCCAACGCGCGCCAGTACCGCTACGTGATCCTGAACCGGGCCACGCGCCCGGCGCTCATGCGCGGCGAGCTCACCTGGATCCACCGGCCCCTGGACGAGTCGGGCATGGCGGCGGCGGCACGTTATCTCACAGGCAAGCATGACTTCTCCGCATTCCGCTCGGTGGATTGCCAGGCGAAGCAGCCGGTGCGCACGCTGACGCGGCTCGACGTCAGGCGCGAAGACGAGCGCATCGTCATCGATGCGGTAGCCGACGGTTTCCTGCACCACATGGTGCGCAACATCGCCGGGGTGCTGGTGGCGGTGGGCGAGGGCAAGCGCGATCCTGGTTGGGCGCGCGAGGTGCTGGAGGGACGCGACCGCACCCTGGGTGGCGTGACCGCGCCGCCGAACGGCCTGAGCCTGACCGCGGTGCAGTACCCGCCGGAATTCGGCATCCCGGTCCCGGCCGGCGCGCTCTTTTCTGATACGCTTTCCGTCCTTCCACGGGAGAGATGAGCTTTGCGCGTCAGGGTCAAGGTCTGCGGCATGACACGGAGCGAGGACTGCGCGGCGGCCGCGCGCCTCGGCGTGGATGCGGTGGGCCTGGTGTTCTATCCCAAGAGCCCGCGCCACGTCGGCGTGGAGCAGGCCCGCACGCTGGTGACGAGCTTGCCGGCCTTCGTCACCGTGACCGCGTTGTTCCTGGACCCCTCCCGGGAACAGGTGCAGCAGGTCCTGGACAACGTGCGTGTGGAGCTGCTGCAGTTCCACGGCGGCGAGCCGGCGGAGTTCTGCCGCGGTTTCGCCCGTCCCTACATAAAGGCCGTGCCCATGGGCAGCCAGGCGGACGTGGCGGAGTATGCACACCGCCACGCCGGCGCCGCGGCGCTCCTGCTGGACAGCCATGCCGCGGGCCAGGGCGGCGGCACCGGTGTGAGCTTCGACTGGGCCGCGCTGCCCAGGTTCGAAGGACCGCCGCTGATCCTGGCAGGCGGGCTCAACCCTTCCAACGTCGCTACCGCCATCCGCATCGTGCGGCCCTACGGCGTCGACGTGTCGAGCGGCGTCGAGTCCAAGCCCGGCATCAAGGATGCGGACAAGATGGCGGACTTCGTGCGCGAGGTGAACGATGCCGCAGACGCTTAAGAAGGAAGCGCTCAAGGAGTCGCTGCGCACTCTGCCCGACGCGGGCGGACGCTTCGGCGCCTATGGCGGACGCTTCGTGGCCGAGACCCTGATGGGCCCGGTCGAACAACTCAGGCTTGCATACGATGAATCCCGCCGCGACGCAGCATTCCAGGCGGAACTGCAGCGCCACCTCCGGGACTTCGTCGGCCGGCCCTCGCCCCTCTACCTCGCCGAGCGGCTCACCGCCGATGCCGGCGGTGCGCGAATCTGGCTCAAGCGCGAGGACCTGAACCACACCGGTGCCCATAAGATCAATAACGCGCTGGGCCAGGCGCTGCTCGCCAGGCGCATGGGCAAGAAGCGGCTCATCGCCGAGACCGGTGCAGGCCAGCACGGCGTGGCCACGGCCACGGTGGCGGCACGCTTCGGCTTCGAGTGCGTGGTGTACATGGGCGAGGAGGACATCCGTCGCCAGGCCATCAACGTCTACCGCATGAAGCTCCTGGGTGCGACGGTGGTGCCGGTGACTGCCGGCTCCCGCACCCTCAAGGACGCGCTCAACGAGGCGATGCGCGACTGGGTCAGCAACGTGGATGACACCTATTACGTCATCGGCACCGTGGCGGGACCGCATCCCTATCCCATGATGGTGCGCGACTTCCACGCCTGCATCGGCGAGGAGACGCGGCGGCAGATCCTGGCGGCGGAGGGCAAGCTTCCCGATGCGCTGGTAGCCTGCGTCGGCGGCGGCTCCAACGCCATCGGCCTGTTCCACGCCTTCCTCGACGATGCCTGCGCCATCTACGGCGTGGAGGCGGGCGGCGACGGCCTGCATACCGGAAAACACGCGGCCTCCCTCACGGGCGGGCGTCCCGGTGTGCTGCATGGCAACCGCACTTACGTGCTGGAGGACGCCGCCGGCCAGATCACCGAGACCCACTCCATCTCTGCCGGCCTCGACTACCCCGGCGTCGGTCCTGAGCATTCCTGGCTCAAGGACATCGGCCGCGTGAAGTACGAGGTGGTGACCGACGCGGAAGCGCTGGAAGCCTTCCACGCGCTCACCCGCAGCGAGGGGATCATGCCGGCGCTGGAATCGAGCCACGCCATCTACTGGGCCCTCAAGCTCGCCCCGCTCATGCGCAAGGAACAGTCCATCGTGGTGAACCTCTCGGGCCGCGGCGACAAGGACATCCACACCGTGGCGGCGCGGGAGGGCATCGAGCTGTGAGCCGCATCGCGGAGCGTTTCGCCGCCGTGAAGGCCGCTGGCCGCAGCGCGCTGGTGCCCTACATCGCCGCAGGCGATCCGGGCAAGGCCGCCACCGTCCCGCTGATGCACGCGCTGGTGGAAGCCGGGGCCGACGCGCTGGAGCTTGGCGTGCCGTTCTCCGACCCGAGCGCCGATGGGCCCGTGATCCAGGCCGCCTGCGAGCGGGCATTGGCCGCCGGCACCACTCTCAAAGACGTGCTGGCCATGGTGCGGGAGTTCCGTGCCACGGACCGCGACACGCCGGTGATCCTCATGGGCTACCTCAATCCGGTAGAGGCATTCGGCGCCGAGGCCTTCGCCGCCGCTGCCGCCGAGGCGGGCGTGGACGGTGTGCTCACCGTGGATATGCCGCCGGAGGAGGCCGCGCCGCTGGCGGGGCTGCTCAAGGCCCGGGGTCTCGACCCCATCTTCCTGCTGGCGCCCACCACAGACATGGCGCGTGCCCGCCGCATCACGGAAACCGCCTCGGGCTTCGTCTATTATGTCTCCCTGAAGGGCGTGACCGGGGCCGCGCGCCTGGACTTGGACGAGGTCCGCTCAAGGCTCGGAGCGCTACGCGGCCTGACCCCGCTGCCCGTGGGTGTAGGCTTCGGTGTGCGTGACGCGGCCACCGCCGCGGCGCTCGCCGGGGTGGCAGACGCGGTGATCGTCGGCAGTGCGGTGGTGAGCCGCGTCGCCGAGCACAGGCATGATGCCGCGGCCATGACCGCCGCGGTGCAGGAATTCGTGAAGGGACTGCGCCAGGCGATGGACGCGGCCCGCAGGACAGGAGCATGAGGATCCGATGAACTGGTTCAAGAAGCTCGTCCCCTCCCGCATCAACACCGAAGGCCGCGCCAGCCGGCGCAGCGTGCCCGAGGGGCTGTGGACCAAGTGCGACGAGTGCAACTCGGTGCTGTACCGCGCCGAGGTGGAGCGCAACCTCTACGTCTGCCCCAAGTGTAACCACCACATGCGCCTGGGCGCGCGCCAGCGCCTGGACTTCTTCCTGGACGCGGGTTCCGGCGTCGAGATCGGCGCCTCAGTGGAGCCGGTGGACGTGCTCAAGTTCCGCGACAGCAAGAAATACAAGGACCGCATCACCTCCGCCCAGAAGGCGACCGGCGAGAAAGACGCGCTGGTGGCCATGAAGGGCCGCCTCAAGGGCATGCGCATCGTCGCCTGCGCCTTCGAGTTCCGCTACATGGGCGGCTCCATGGGCTCGGTGGTGGGTGAGCGCTTCCTGCGGGCCGCCGATGCGGCCCTGGAAGAGGGCGCGCCGCTGGTGTGCTTCTCCGCGAGCGGCGGCGCCCGCATGCAGGAGGCGCTGATCTCCCTGATGCAGATGGCCAAGACCAGCGCCGCCTTGGCGCGGCTCGCCAAGGCCGGTGTCCCCTTCATCTCGGTGATGACCGATCCCACCACCGGCGGCGTCTCCGCCAGCCTCGCCATGCTGGGCGACGTGAATGTGGCGGAGCCCAAGGCGCTGATCGGCTTCGCCGGCCAGCGCGTCATCGAGCAGACCGTGCGCGAGACCCTGCCGGAGGGCTTCCAGCGCAGCGAGTTTCTGGTGGAACACGGCGCGGTGGACCTGATCGTGGATCGGCGCGAGATGCGCGATAAGCTCGCGAGCCTCCTGGCGATGATGACGCGCCAGCCCGCGCCGGCTGAAGCCGAGAATTCCTGAGGCGCTCTCGCGCCCGATCCATGCGCTTCAAGACTCTTCCCGAATGGCTGGCCTGGCAGGAGCAACTGCACCCGGACGTCATCGATCTCGGGTTGCACCGGGTACGCCACGTGCTCGCTGCGCTCAAGCTGGACCGGCCCGCGTACCCCTTCCTCACGGTGGGCGGCACCAACGGCAAGGGCTCCTGCGTCAGCTTCGCCGAGGCCATGCTCATGACCGCCGGCCGCAAGACCGGCGCCTACGTCTCGCCCCACCTCCTGCGTTACAACGAGCGCGTGCGCGTGGACGGTGAGGATGTCCCTGATGAAGAGTTCTGCGAGTCCTTCGCGCGCATCGACGCGGTGCGCGGCGACCTCAAGGTCACCTACTTCGAGTTCGGCACCCTCGCCGCCATCGATATCTTCGCGCGCCGCGGTGTGGAGGCGGCGGTACTGGAGGTGGGCTTGGGCGGGCGGCTGGATGCGGTGAACGCGCTGGACCCGGATGCAGCGCTGGTGTCCTCCATCGGCTTGGACCATCAGGATTGGCTGGGCCCCGATCGGGAGAGCATCGGCCGCGAGAAGGCCGGCATCTTCCGCACCGGTAGGCCCGCGGTGTGCGGTGATCGGGAGCCGCCCGCATCCCTGCGGGACTACGCCACGACCCTCCATGCGGATCTAAGACTCATCGGCCGCGACTTCGAGCATCACCCGGCTGGCGGGGGCTGGACTTGGCGTGGACGGGAGGGCAGCTATACGGGGCTGCCGGCACCGGCGCTGCCGGGCCGCGTCCAGTACGACAACGCCGCTTCGGTGATCGCCGCGCTGCAGGCCAGCGAGCGACTGCGGGTGCCGGAAGCCGCCATCCGCCGGGGCCTGATGGAGGCGCGCATCCCGGCCCGCTTCCAGCGCGTGGCGGGGCCGGTGGAGACCGTGTTCGACGTGTCCCATAACCCAGACGCGGCACGAGTGCTGTCGGAGAACCTGCTGGCGGCGCCGGCGCAAGGACAGAACGTCGCGGTGATGGGCATGTTCAAGGACAAGGCCGTGGAGGAGGTGGCCCGCGCGCTCGCCGGCCGCTTCCAGCGCTGGTACCTGGGGGGGCTCGAGGGCCCGCGCGGCCAGAGCGCGGCGGCCCTGGCGGCACGCGTGCACGCGGCGCTGCCTGAGGCACAGCTCGCGGAATTTCCCTCGGTGCCGGCCGCCTATGCCGCGGCCATGGGAGAAGCCTGTCCCGGCGACCGGGTGGTGGTGTTCGGCTCGTTCCAGACGGTGGCCGCCGTCCTCAAGGACGCCTGACAAGCTATACTCCCCCGCGCGCGGCGGTTCCGCCGCTACCGACCGGGAGATCGGCAATGGAGCTCGGACTCAAAGAACGCCTCATCGGCGCCGCGGTGCTGGTGGTGCTGGGCGTGATCATCATCCCCTTCTTCCTCAAGGGCTCGCCCGCGCCGGATTCCAGCGTGAACCAGGCGCTGACGCTGCCGCCCTCCGGTTCCACCGCCGTCCAGCAGTACACGCTGCCGCTCGACGCATCCACCGCGCCCGGCGCCGCCCTGGCGGCGGCACCGGCCACCGCAGCCGCACCCACGGCCGCCACGGCGCCGGTCCTGCAGCCCGCGCCGAAGGCCAAGGCGCCTGTGCACAGCATCGCGCGCACCCCGGCGCCCAAGCCGGCTCCGGTCGCGACCCAGGCGAACGGCAAGTGGATGGTGCAGGCGGGCAGCTATGGCACCCAGGCCAATGCCGACAAGGTGGTGAAGACCCTCAAGGCACACGGCATCAAGGCCAGCGTCAGCCGCTTTGCCAAGGCGGGCCACACCTACTACCGGGTGCGCACCGGCCCCTACGCGGAACGTTCCGATGCCGACAAGGCGGCCGGCGTGGTCTCCAAGGCGATCGGCGGCAAGGCCAGCGTGGTGCCGAACGACTGATTGACGCCGCCGCGTATGCATCCATGCCTTCCGCGGCCCCGACGTTCCGACGCGTCCTCGCCGGTCCGAAGCGTGGGTTTGACGCCTCTGGTAAAATAGGCGTCCGAACGGTTACAGCGGCACGCCGCGCGGGGCGCGCATGACTCCAGCCGACATCGCCATCCTGGCCATCATCTTCGTCTCGGCGCTGCTCGGCCTGGCGCGCGGGTTCCTGCGCGAGGTCGCTTCCCTGCTGCTGTGGATACTGGGCTTCTGGCTGGCGGTGCGCTACGCGGCCCCCATCGGGAACGCTTTCAAGTTCGTGAAGGGCGGAGAGGACCGCCTGATCGTCGGCTACGGTGTGATCCTGGCGGGCGTGCTCATCGTCAGCACCGTGGTCGGCATGCTACTCAAAAAGCTGGTGGAGAGCTCGGGTGCCGGCGTCGGCGACCGCTCCCTGGGCACCGTGTTCGGCACCGCCCGCGGCGTGGTGATCGTGACCGTCATCATCGTGCTCGGCAGCATGGCGCTCGTGCCCCAGCCGCGCTGGTGGCGGGAGTCAAAGCTCATCCCCTACGCCATGCCGCTCGTCAACGTGGTGCGGCGCATGGCCCCGGTGCCGGTGGACTTCCATCCGTTGCCGGCTCCGGCGGCCCCGGCACCCGCGGAACTGGATCCAGGTTGATAACTTCACCGAGGCTCATCTGAATGTGCGGCATCGTCGGAATCGTCGGCAGGGGTGACGTGAACCAGCAGCTCTACGACGCGCTGCTGGTGCTGCAGCACCGCGGCCAGGACGCAGCCGGCGCCATGACCAGCGAGGCTGGGCACCTGCACTTGCGCAAGAGCAACGGCCTGGTGCGCGACGTGTTCCACGAGCGCCACATGCTCCGGCTCAAGGGCAACCTGGGCATCGCCCATACCCGCTACCCGACCGCCGGTAGCCATCATCCCTCCGAGTCGCAGCCGTTCTACACCAACTCGCCCTACGGCATCGGGCTCGCTCACAACGGCAACCTCACCAACGCGCGTGCCCTCAAGGAACTGCTGCTGAAGGAGGACCTGCGCCATCTCAACACAAGCTCCGACTCCGAGGTGCTGCTCAACGTGTTCGCACACGAGCTGCAGCGGGTGGGCGGCGTGGAGCCGGACGAGCGCGCCATCTTCAAGGCGGTGAGCGCGGTGCACCGGCGCTGCCGCGGCGCCTACGCGGTCACCGCGCTGGTGGCCGGTTACGGCGTGGTGGGCTTCCGCGATCCCAACGGCATCCGCCCGCTGGTGTTCGGCAAGCGAGAGACCGAGGCGGGTACCGAATACATGCTGGCTTCCGAGAGCGTGGCCCTTGACGTGTGCGGCTTCCAGCTGGTGCGTGACGTGGCGCCCGGCGAAGCGGTGGTGATCGACAAGGACGGCAAGCTCTACACCCACCAATGCGCCGAGAAACCGCTGTTCGCGCCCTGCATCTTCGAGTACGTGTACTTCGCGCGCCCCGACTCCACCATGGACGACGTCTCGGTGCACAAGGCACGCATGCGCATGGGCGAGAAGCTGGCCGAGAAGATCCAGCGCGAGTGGCCGGACCACGACATCGACGTGGTGATCCCGATCCCCGATACCAGCCGCACCAGCGCGCTGCAGCTCGCCAACACCCTCGGCGTGAAGTACCGCGAAGGGTTCATCAAGAACCGCTACATCGGCCGCACCTTCATCATGCCGGGACAGAAGCTGCGCAGCCAGTCGGTGCGCCAGAAGCTCAACGCCATCGACCTCGAGTTCCACGGCAAGAACGTGCTGTTGGTCGACGACTCCATCGTGCGCGGCACCACCTCGCGGCAGATCATCCAGATGGCGCGCGACGTGGGCGCCAACAAGGTGTACTTCGCCTCGGCCGCGCCGCCGGTCAAGTACGCGAACGTCTACGGCATCGACATGCCCACCTCCCACGAGCTCGTCGCCCACGACAAGACCGAAGACGAGGTGGCCAAGTTCATCGGCGCCGACAAGCTCATCTACCAGGACATCGACGACCTCATCGACGCGGTGCGCCGCGGCAACCCGCGCATCCAGCGCTTCGAGACCTCCGTGTTCACGGGCGAATACATCACCGGCGACGTGACCCAGGACTACCTGGACTCGTTGGAGAAGGAGCGCTCCGACGAGGCCAAGCAGAAGCGCAACAAGACCGAACGCCTTGTCAACATCTCCTGATCCCGGCCGGCGCCGGAGCCATGCGCGGCACCGCCTTCCCGCAGGATCTGATCCTCGACCTCTACCGGCGCGCGCTCGCGGCGGTGGAAGGGCGTGACTGCGTGCGGGACTGGCTGCGTGCCCATCGCATGGGAGAGCCCTACTATCTGGTGGCGCTCGGCAAGGCTGCCGGGGCCATGGCGGCCGGCGCGCTGGAGGTGGACGGCGAGGGCCTGCGCTCGGGCCTGGTCATCACCCGTCACGGGCACCTGGACGACGCGGCGGTGTACCGCGACCCTCGCATCCTGGCGCTGGAGGCGGGTCATCCACTGCCGGACGAACACAGCCTCGCCGCCGGCGCCGCGCTGCGCCTGTTCCTGGAGCAGGCGCCGGACGATGCGCGCTTCCTGTTCCTGGTGTCGGGCGGCGCCTCGAGCCTCGTGGAGGTGCCGGTGGATGGCGTGTCCCTGCAGGACCTGCGCCAGCTCAACCTGTGGCTGCTGGGCAGCGGCTTGCCCATCGCCGCCGTGAACCGGGTGCGCACCGCGGTCTCGCGCATCAAGGGCGGGCAGCTGGCGGCGGAACTGCACGGCCGCGCCGCGACTCTGTTGCTCATGTCCGATGTGCCGGGTGACGTGCCCGAGGGCATCGGCTCGGGTCTCCTGCTGCCATCTGTGCCGCAACCCCTGCCGGAACTGCCGGCACGCTTCGCCGCATTGCCCCTGCGGCGCGAACCTGTCCCTGCAGCCGCCAGCATCGATACGCACCTCATCGCCTCAAACCGCCATGCAAGGGAGGCGGCGGCCGGGGCAGCCCGCGCCGCCGGATACGCGGTAGAGGACCATGGCCCGTTCCCCGAGACGGATGCAGCTGCTTGCGGGCAACGCATCGCACAGTTGATGCTCAAGGCCGGCAAGGGCGTGCATGTGTGGGGCGGCGAGACCACGGTGAAATTGCCCGAGAACCCGGGGCAGGGCGGGCGCAACCAGCACCTGGCGCTGGCCGCCGCACGCGTGCTCGCAGGCACCGATGGCGTGACGCTGCTCGCCGCCGGTACCGACGGCAGCGATGGCGCCAGTGACGATGCCGGCGCGCTGGTGGACGGCGCCACCCTGGAGCGGGGCGCCGATGCGGGTTACGATGCCGCCGACTGCCTCGCCCGTGCCGATGCCGGGAGCTTCCTGGAGGGCAGCGGCGACCTGGTGCATACCGGTCCCACCGGCACCAACGTCATGGACCTCGTGATCGCCTTCAAGACCTGATATGCCCGTCACCAAGGAACATCCGAGCCCCGCCGCGATGCTGGGCTGCCCGACTCCCGCCCGCTGGGTGGAGGCGGCGCTCGCGCAGCAGGACGTGCTGCTCATAGATCACGCTAACTGCGAGAAGAAGGCCGCCGCCACCGCCTTCAACCTCATGTTCCGCTATGGCGAGCGGTTGCCGGAACTGCAGGAAGCGCTCTCGCGCCTCGCGCGGGAGGAACTGCGCCACTTCGAGCAGGCGGCGCGCATCCTGCGCGCCCGCGGCATCGAGTACCGGCCGCTCACGGCGGCGCGCTACGCGGAAGGCTTGCGCGGGCACCTGCGCAAGAAGGAGCCTGAACGTCTCACCGACCTCCTGGTGATCGGGGCGTTCATCGAGGCCCGCTCCTGCGAGCGCTTCGGCGCCCTGGCGCCGGTGTTGGACGGGGAACTATCGGCTTTCTACCACGGCCTGGATGCCGCCGAGTCGCGGCACTTCAGGCTCTACCTCGGCATGGCGGAGAAGTATGGCGCGGGGGATGTGGCGGAGAGAGTAGAGCTGTTCCGGGGCGTGGAAGCGGAACTGATCGGTTCCAAAGACAAGCTATT
This sequence comes from Gammaproteobacteria bacterium, assembly GCA_036383255.1. Taxonomy (NCBI): domain Bacteria; kingdom Pseudomonadati; phylum Pseudomonadota; class Gammaproteobacteria; species Gammaproteobacteria bacterium. The sequence continues at coordinate 12,596 of DASVOS010000002.1, forward strand.
CAGGTTTCATTCAGGGATGCCGGTTTAATCCGCCTTCCCGTCGGACACGCGCCGGTCCGAGAGCATCCCGCCGCTCTTATCCCAAGTTAATCTGCTGGACTGTTCGTACCAGTCTCCCAGCACGATGCGCTCCAGGTGCTTGCCGTCCGCTGACGTGAAGCGGTGCACCGCGGGCCGGTGGGTGTGGCCGTGGATGAGGCGCGTCACGCCGTGCTGGCGCATCAGCTCCTCCACCGCCTTCGGGTTCACGTCCATGATGTACTCCGCCTGGGTGGCGGTGTGGGCCTTGCTCTGGGCGCGCGCGGCGGCGGCGATGGCGCGCCGCTCCGCGATGGGCTTGGAGAGGTAATCCTGCTGCCAGGCCGGGTCCCGCAGCATGCGCCGCACCATCTGGTATTCCTTGTCGTCGGTGCAGAGCGTGTCGCCGTGGACCAGCAGGGTGGGGACGCCATAGAGGTCCAGCACCGTGGGCTCCGGCAAGAGCTCCACGCCGGTCCTGTCCACGAAGCCCTGGCCGATGAGGAAGTCCCGGTTGCCGTGCATGAGACGGATCGGCAGGCCGGCGCGGGTGGCTCCGCGCAAGGCCGCCATCACCAGCGCCGAGTGGGCGTCATCGTCGTCGTCGCCGATCCAGGCCTCGAAGAAGTCCCCCAGGATGTAGAGCGCCTGGGCGCGGCGCGCGTCTTCCCGCAGCAGCTTCAGGAACGCATCCGTGGTCTCCGGCCGCGACCCATCCAGGTGCAGGTCGGAGATGAAGAGGGTGGTCATTGCCTGACGGCACCCGGCAGCGGTTCCAGCGTGACCTTGAGGATCTTCACCGGCTGCACCGGTACGTCGTGGAACGCATCATCGGGTTTGTTGCCCTTCGGCACCACGGTATGGGTCTCGACGGTGGCGATCTTGCGCACCACGTCCATGCCTTCCACCACCTGGCCGAACACCGCGTAGCCCCAGCGGTCCGGGCGCGGGTCGAGCTTCCGGTTGTCCTCGAGGTCGATGTAGAACGCCGCTTGGGCGCTGTGAGGATAGGCGTCGGTGCCCATGCCGATGGCTCCCGGCTGGTTGCTGAGGCCGTTGCCGGACTCGTTCGGGATGGGCGCGCGCTTGGGCTGGTGGTACTTGAGCTCGGGCGTGAAATCGCCGCCCTGGATCACGAAGCCAGGGACCACCCTGTAGAAGCCGCTGTTGTCGTAGTAGCGGTCCTTCACGTAGGCCAGAAAATTCTTCACCGTGAGCGGCGCGCGTTCGGCATTGAGCTGTACCAGGATATCGCCCATGTTGGTCTCGATCTTCACCAGCCGGTGGTTCTCGTCCACTGGCACGCGCTGCACCGGAGTTGGGGGCGGCGGCGGCAGGTAGCGCACGGGCTGGGCCGGCGGGGGCGGGCAGTCGGCGGCCGCCATCGTGGCGCCGGCGGGTGCCTGGGTCTGCACCGGTGCCGCCGGGTTCACCGGGGCCTGGCTGCAGGCGGCGAGCATGGCGACGCTCAGGAGAGCGATGAGTGATGTGCGCATGGCGGTTCCTTGTCGATGATCAATCATATCAAGACGTCACGGTTTCCCGGCGCGTGGCATGGGCAGCAGCGTCACCTTGAGGACTTTCACCGGCTTCACAGGCACGTCATCGTAAGGCGCCACCGCGTTCATCAGCGTCACGGTATGGGTCTCCACCGCGGCGATCTTATCCACCACGTCCATGCCCGCCACCACCTGACCGAACACCACGTAGCCCGGGTTGCCGGCGTAGGGAGCGAGTTGCTGGGTGTTGTCCTGCACGTCTATGAAGAACGCGGCGTTGGCGCTGTTCGGGTCCTGGTCATGCGCCAGTGCGACGCTGCCGCGCTGATGGATCAAGGAGTTCTTCTCGAAGCGCACGGACTTGTGCGTGGGTGGGCGGTAGTCGAGACCTGCCGTGTAGTCACCGGCCTGGATCACGAAGCCGGGTATCACCCGGTAGAAACCACTGCCGTCGTAGTAACGTTCCTTGACGTACATCAGGAAGTGCTTGACCGTGAGCGGCGCCTGGACGGCGTCCAGTTGCAGGGTGATGTCGCCATAGTTGGTGTGGACCCGCACCTCGCGGTGATCCTTGTCCACCGGTACCTCATGGGGCGGTGGGGGTGAGGCAGGGGCAGCGGGTGCAGCCGGCTGGACCTGCGGCGGCGGGGCGGCAGCCGGTGCCGGGACGGTGGCAGCGGCGGGCGCAGGAGCGGCCGCAGGTGCCGGTTGCACCGGAGCAGGCTGCACGGGCGCCTGGCTGCAGGCGGTGAGCAAGGCCAGGGTCAGGAGAGCGGTGAGCGAGACGCGCATGGGGCAGTCCGGGGCTGACGATATCTCATCATAACCAATACCCGGCGGCGGTCCGTGGGTTCGGCCCTGATAAAATGCCGCCAGCTATGGTCACCCGCACCCGTTTCGCGCCGAGCCCCACCGGCCACCTGCACGTGGGCAATGCCCGCACCGCGCTGTTCTCGGCGCTGCTGGCGGCGCGCGACGAAGGCAGCTTCCTGCTGCGCATCGAGGACACCGATGCCAGCCGTTCCCTGCGGGCGCTGGAGGACGAGTTGCGGGAAGACCTCGCCTGGCTCGGCATCGCCTGGCAGGAGGGTCCGGACGTGGGCGGCTCGCATGGTCCCTATCGCCAGTCCGAGCGCGGCGACATCTACGCGGACCATCTCAAGCAGCTCGCCGACAGGGGCAAGGTCTATCCCTGCTTCTGCACCGCCACCGAGCTCGAGGTCTCGCGCAAGGCGCAGCTCTCCGCCGGCAAGCCGCCGCGTTACGCCGGCACCTGCGCGAAGCTCGGTACCGCCGAGATCGAGACGCGGCTCGCCCGGGGAGACCGGCCGGCATTGCGCTTCCGGGTGCCGGAGCAGGGCGAGACCGTGTTCGTGGACCTGGTGCGGGGCCGGCAGGCCTTCGCCCACCACGACATCGGCGACTTCATCATCCGCCGCGCCGACGGCAGCCCGGCGTTCTTCTTCAGCAACGCGGTGGACGACGCGCTCATGGGCGTGACCCACGTGCTGCGCGGTGAGGACCACCTGGCCAACACGCCGCGCCAGTTGCTGCTGCTGGAGGCCCTCGGCCTCAAGGCGCCTTACTACGCGCATCTGTCGCTCATTGTGGGACAGGGCGGTGCGCCGCTCTCCAAGCGCGAGGGCGGCGGCAGCCTCAAGGACCTGCGGGCCGAGGGCATCCTGCCCAAGGCGCTGCTCAATTACCTGGCGCGCCTCGGCCACAGCTACGCCGATAACGCGCTGGCGGATTTCGCCACCTTGGCCCGTAGTTTCGATGCCGCGCACCTGGGGCATTCGCCGGCCCATTTCGACCATACCCAGCTGGAGCACTGGCAGGGAGAGGCGGTGCGCCATGCCTCCAGCGCGGAGCTGTGGGATTGGATGGCGGTGGTGCATCCTGAGATCGCCCGGCTGGTCCCGGAATCGCGGCGGGAGGCATTCGTGGCAGCGGTGCGGGGCAACGTCACCCGGCCGCTGCATGGCGCGGAATGGGCCGCAGCGCTGTACGTGGCGAAGGTCGAACCCGCCCAGGATGCCCTGGCCGCCCTGAAGCGGGCGGGCAGGGGCTTCTTCGACGCGGTGCAGGGCGTGCTGCGCCAGTCTCAGCCTGAGTTCAAGCCCTTCGCCCAGGCGGTGGGCGCCGCCACCGGGTGCTCAGGCAAGGCCCTCTACCAGCCGCTGCGGGCCGCGCTCACTGGCCGCCTGGACGGACCGGAGATGGAGAAGCTGTGGAAGCTCATGGACCCCAAGCTCATCGAAGCCCGATTTAACCGCGCCGCAGCCGACAACCTATAACATCAGCCGCCATGCTCGAGATATACAACTCACTCACCCGCAGGAAAGAGACTTTCAAGCCCATGCGCGACAGGGAAGTGCGCATGTACGTCTGCGGGCTCACGGTCTACGACCACATGCACATCGGCCACGCGCGCATGCTGGTGGCCTTCGACATGGTGGCGCGCTGGTTCCGGGCGAGCGGCTACAAGCTTACCTACGTGCGCAACATCACCGACATCGACGACAAGATCATCAAGCGCGCCGCCGAGAATGGCGAGAGCATCGAGGCCCTGACCGGACGGTTCATCGGATACGTCCACGAGGATGAGCGGGCGCTCAAGGTGCTGCCGCCGGACATCGAGCCCAAGGCAACCGGCTCCATCGAGGCCATGATCGACATCATCCAGCGGCTCATGGATAAGGGCCTTGCCTACCAGGGCAGCGACGGCGACGTGTTCTACGCGGTATCCAAGTTCAAGGACTATGGCCAGCTCTCCGGCAAGCGCCTGGAAGACCTGCGGGCCGGCGAAAGGGTCGAAGTGGACAGCGCCAAGAAGGATCCGCTGGACTTCGTGCTGTGGAAGAGCGCCAAGCCCGGCGAGCCCGCCTGGCCCTCGCCCTGGGGCGCGGGCCGCCCCGGCTGGCACATCGAATGCTCGGCCATGTCCACCACCGCGCTGGGCGAGACCTTCGACATCCACGGCGGCGGCATGGACCTCGCCTTCCCGCACCACGAGAACGAGATCGCCCAGTCGGAGGGCGCCACCGGCAAGCATTTCGTGAACCTGTGGATGCACAACGGTTTCGTCAACGTGGACGACGAGAAGATGTCCAAGTCCCTGGGCAACTTCTTCACGGTACGGGACGTGCTCAAGCTCTACCCGGCGGAAGTGGTGCGCTACTTCATCGTGAGCAGCCACTACCGCAGCCCCCTGAACTACTCCGACGCACAGCTCGACCAGGCCCGCGCGGCGCTGGGCCGCCTCTACATCGCACTGCGTAAGATGCCGGCCGCTGAGGCGCCGAAGGAGAGTGTCTACCGTACCCGCTTCGCCGAGGCCATGGACGACGACTTCAACACGCCCATCGCCATGAGCGTGCTCTTCGATCTCGCCCGAGAGGTGAATACCCTGCGCGAGGCCAAGCCCGCTGAAGCGGCGTCCCTCGCCGCGCTGCTCAAGGAACTGGGCGGCTTGCTGGGCCTGCTGGAGTCCGATCCGGATGCTTATCTGCAGTCCGGCGCGGAGAAGGGCGAGGGCCTGCCGGCCGAAGAGGTCGAGAAGCTCATCGCCGCACGCAAGGCTGCGCGGGCGAACAAGGACTGGAAGGAAGCGGACCGTCTGCGGGCGGAACTCGACAAGGCCGGGATCGTCATCGAGGACGGCGCCGGCGGGACCACCTGGCGCAGGAAATGAGATTTAAGAGAGTGAAAAGCAAAAACCCCCTGACGGGGGTTTTTGTTTAAGGAGGAACCCTCTGGTGGGCCGTGTAGGACCGGGCGCATGCGCCCGGCGCTTTGCCATGGATGGCAAAGCCGTTTAGCGCCAGGGAGGGGGAGGAGGCTAGTGAAGAACCCTCTGGTGGGCCGTGTAGGACTTGAACCTACGACCTACTGATTAAGAGTCAGCAGCTCTACCAACTGAGCTAACGGCCCACCAGAGGGTTCTTCAATCTTCAGACTAGACCAAATTTGGGGTGGACGATGGGACTCGAACCCACGACAACCGGAATCACAATCCGGGGCTCTACCAACTGAGCTACGCCCACCATAGAAAACCGCGATCGGACCCAGGCGCCTTGCTTAATGGCGCGCCCGGGGAGACTCGAACTCCCAACCGCCGGCTTAGAAGGCCGGTGCTCTATCCAGTTGAGCTACGGGCGCTTCGACGTCTATCTGGGCTCTCTCCGGGGCGCAGATTCTATCAGACCGGGAAAGCGCTAGCCACGTTTTTGAGGGGAATCAGGGGGTTGGTCGGGGCGACAGGGCAAGGTCGACAGACCGAGCGCCCGCACAAGGAGGTGCGGGCAGGACATGGCGCCAGGGATGGCACCGTGAAGGGCGTAAACGGGTAGGCTCCGAAAGCAGGCTGTTATACTGCTTCCGTCTTGTGCGACCGGGGCGTAGCTCAGCCTGGTAGAGCACCTGCTTTGGGAGCAGGGGGTCGCAGGTTCGAATCCTGTCGCCCCGACCAAAATTCGGCTATTTTCCTCCTAGCGCATGTCCAGGCCATCCGCCGATGGTGGGTCGCTGCCACGCATGCGACAATCCGGCGCATATGACCGCCCAGCTCATAGACGGTAAAGCCTTCGCCGCAGGATTGCGCCGGGATATCGGCCGGCAGGTGGCCGCGCGCCAGCGCGCGCCGGGCCTCGCGGTGGTGCTGGTGGGGGCGGACCCGGCTTCGCAGATCTACGTGCGCAACAAGCGTCAGGCCTGTGAGCAGGCGGGCTTCGTCTCCAAGGCCTACGACCTGCCGGTGGACACCTCCGAGGCCAGGCTCCTGGGCCTCATCGACGAGCTCAACGCGGACCCGGCCATCGACGGCATCCTGGTGCAGCTCCCCCTGCCGGGGCACATCCACACCGAACTCGTGATCGAGCGCATCCGCCCCGACAAGGACGTGGACGGCTTCCATCCCTACAACATCGGCCGCCTGGTCCAGCGCATCCCGCGGCTGCGGCCCTGCACGCCTTTCGGCATCATCAAGCTCCTGGAGCACTACGGCGAGAAGTTCTACGGCCGCCACGCGGTGGTGGTGGGGGCTTCCAACATCGTGGGCCGGCCCATGGCCTTGGAGCTCTTGCTGGTGGGTGCCACCGTCACGGTCTGCCACCGCTTCACCGACCATACCGAGCGCTACGTGGGAGAGGCCGACATCCTGGTGGTGGCGGTGGGCAAGCCGGGGCTGATCCGGGGCGAGTGGGTGAAGCCCGGCGCCACGGTGGTGGACGTGGGCATAAACCGCATGCCGGACGGCGGCGTGCGGGGCGATGTGGAGTTCGAGAAAGCCCGGGAGCGGGCCGCTTTCATCACGCCGGTGCCCGGGGGTGTCGGGCCCATGACCGTCACCATGCTGCTCGCCAACACCCTGACCGCCGCCGAAGAGCACGACCGGGCCAGATAATCCCCCGTTTCCGGAGCCTTGTACCGCTTCCCGCCGCCCATATGTCATGGAAGACATGCGTTTTGGCGTGAAAAGCGTCCTCCGACCCCTTCCAGAGCCGGTTTTGCCGAGTCTGACCCCAAAATTCGGGGTTCCCGCCCCTAGCCGGTATAATAGTGTCCGGGCAGGCTCGTCCGCGGGCCGGCCCGCCGGTGACGGCCACTCAAACCGCGAAAGTGGCGGAACTGGTAGACGCGCTGGATTTAGGTTCCAGTGGGGTAACCCGTGAGAGTTCGAGTCTCTCCTTTCGCACCAGAGACCAGTAAGCCTTCCGGGGCTGCGCAACGTTAAACGCATACAGAGGAACGAGTCCAAATGCAGGTTTCACTCGAAAAGTCCGACGGCCTGGAGCGCCGCATGAAGGTGCAGGTCCCCGCAGAGCGCGTGGAGCGCGAGACGGAGGATCGCCTCAAGTCCCTGAGCAAGCGCGCCAAGGTCGACGGTTTCCGTCCCGGCAAGGTGCCGTTCAAGGTGGTGAAGCAGCGCTTCGGCGAGCAGATACGTTCCGAGGTGGTCACCGATCTCCTGCAGTCCAGCTTCAACGAGGCCCTGGCGCAGCAGAAGCTGAATCCCGCCGGCGGCCCGCGCATCGACTCCATCGATGCCGCCCCGGGCAAGGACCTGAAGTTCACCGCGGTGTTCGAGGTCTATCCCGAGATCAAGCTCAAGGGCGTGGAAGGGATCAAGGTCGAGCGTCCTGTGGCCGAGGTGGCCAAGGAGGACATCGACGCCATGGTGGACAACCTGCGCCACCAGCGCGCCACCTGGGAAGCCGTGGAGCGCGCCGCGAAGGACGGCGACCGCGTGCTGATCGATTTCGAGGGCTCGGTGGACGGCGTGCCGTTCCCGGGCGGCAAGGGCGAGCGCGTGCCGGTGGTGCTGGGCGAGAAGCGCATGCTGCCGGACTTCGAGCAGGGCCTGCAGGGCATCAAGTCCGGCGAGTCGCGCGAGTTCGGCGTGAAGTTCCCGGCGGACTATCACGCCAAGGAGCTGGCCGGTAAGCAGGCCCAGTTCAAGGCCTCCGCCCATGAGGTGGAAGGCCAGGTGCTGCCGGCGCTGGACGATGAGTTCTGCAAGGCCTTCGGCATCAGCGAGGGCGGCATCGAGAAGCTGCGCTCGGAAGTCGCCGACAACATGAAGCGCGAGCTGGATGAGACCATCCGCCGCAAGCTCAAGGACCAGGCGCTGGAAGCGCTGCTGAAGGCGAACAAGCTCGACCTGCCCAAGTCGCTGGTGGACGAGGAGATCGAGCGGCTGCGCCACGATGCGCTGGTGCGCATCGGCGTGCGCGACGCCAAGAAGGCCTCCGAGCTGCCGCGCGAGCTGTTCGAGGAGCAGGCCGTCAAGCGCGTGAGCTTAGGGCTTCTGGTGGGCGAGGTCATCAACCAGCAGCGCCTCACGGTGGACCCGAAGCGCGTGGACGAGCGCCTGCAGCGCATGGCCGGCGAGTACAGCACGCCGGCCGAGGCGGTGCGCAGCTTCCGCGCCAACCAGGACATCATGCGCCAGGTCGAGACCCTGGTGCTGGAGGAGCAGGCGGTGGACTGGCTGTTGGGCCAGGCCTCGGTGACCGACAAGCCGACCACCTTCAAGGCCCTCATGAACCTGCACGAGCATGACCACGATCATGACCATCACGACCATTGACGCCGCGACCCGGCGAAGGTGACTGAACGAACATGAATACGGAAACCAAGGCTCTGAACCTCGTCCCCATCGTGGTGGAGCAGACCGCCCGCGGCGAGCGTTCCTACGACATCTACTCGCGCCTCCTGAAGGAGCGGGTGGTGTTCATCGTCGGGCCGATCGACGACTACGTGGCGAACGTGGTGGTGGCGCAGCTCCTGTTCCTGGAATCCGAGAACCCGGACAAGGACATCAGCGTGTACATCAACTCGCCGGGCGGCGTGGTGACCGCGGGCCTGTCGATCTACGACACCATGCAGTTCGTGAAGCCGGACATCTCCACTATCTGCGTGGGCCAGGCGGCCAGCATGGGCTCGCTGCTGCTGGCGGCGGGCGCCAAGGGCAAGCGCTACTCGCTGCCGCACTCGCGCGTCATGATCCACCAGCCCCACGGCGGCGCCCAGGGCCAGGCCTCGGACATCGAGATCCAGGCCAAGGAGATCCTGTACCTGCGCGAGCGGCTGAACCAGATCTTCGTGAAGCACACCGGCCAGACCCTGGAGGCCATCCAGCGCGACACCGACCGGGACCGTTTCATGAGCGGCGAGGAGGCGGTGAAATACGGCCTCATCGACAAGGTGCTGGAGCGCCGCGCGGTCCTGCCGGCGGCCTGAGGGCCTTGGCCCGCGCGGGGCTTGAGGACTATTGAAGGCGGGGCCCGGGCCCCCCATAGTGTGTAGAGGCCCGGCCGGGAGGCGGGGCCCCAAGGAGGCGAGGCGAGATGGCGGAAGATACCCGCGGCAAGGGTGAAGACGGCAAGCTGCTTTACTGCTCCTTCTGCGGCAAGAGCCAGCACGAGGTGCGCAAGCTCATCGCCGGGCCCTCCGTGTACGTGTGCGACGAGTGCGTGGAACTGTGCAACGACATCATCCGCGAGGAGATGCAGGAGCAGTCCCAGGCCTCGCGCAGCAAGCTGCCGCGCCCGCAGGAGATCAAGACCGTACTGGACCAGTACGTGATCGGCCAGGAGCGCGCCAAGAAGATCCTCTCGGTCGCGGTCTACAACCACTACAAGCGCCTCGACGTCCGCAGCGCCCGCAACAAGGACGACGTGGAGCTGGCCAAGAGCAACATCCTGCTCATCGGCCCCACCGGTTCGGGCAAGACCCTGCTCGCCGAGACCCTGGCGCGCCTGCTGAACGTGCCGTTTACCATCGCCGACGCCACCACGCTTACCGAGGCCGGTTACGTCGGCGAGGACGTCGAGAACATCATCCAGAAGCTGCTGCAGAAGTGCGACTACGACGTGGAGAAGGCCCAGACGGGCATCGTCTACATCGACGAGATCGACAAGATCTCGCGCAAGTCCGACAACCCCTCCATCACCCGCGACGTGTCGGGCGAGGGCGTGCAGCAGGCCTTGCTGAAGCTGATCGAGGGCACCATCGCCTCGGTGCCGCCGCAGGGCGGCCGCAAGCACCCCCAGCAGGAGTTCCTGCAGGTGGACACCAGCAACATCCTGTTCATCTGCGGCGGCGCGTTCGCCGGTCTCGAGAAGATCATCCGGCACCGCACCGAGAAGAGCGGCATCGGCTTCATGGCCGAGGTGAAGGGCAAGTCCGAGATCCGCAACGTCGGCGAGGTGCTGCACGAGGTCGAGCCGGAGGACCTGATCCGCTTCGGCCTGATCCCGGAGTTCGTCGGACGCCTGCCGGTGGTCGCGACCCTGGAGGAGCTCGACGAGACCGCGCTCATGCGCATCCTCACCGAGCCCAAGAACGCGATCACCAAGCAGTACCAGAAACTGTTCGAGATGGAAGGCTGCGAGCTCGAGTTCCGCGACGACGCGCTGCGCTCCGCCTCCCGCAAGGCCATGGAGCGCAAGACCGGCGCCCGCGGCCTGCGCACGATCCTTGAATCTGTCCTGCTCGATACCATGTATGAGCTGCCGTCCATGGACAACGTGTCCAAGGTGGTGATCGACGAGTCGGTCATCAACGGCGACAACAAGCCGTACATCATGTACGAGCGCGAGAAGAAGCAACTGGCCGCCTCGGCGCGCGAATGAACCGGGAGCGGGGCTTGAGCCCCGCTCCGGTGATCCCGCCCGTCCCGCCTGCGGCGCCCTGACCAAACCCTATTTCCTGACAGGTAAATACCGTGGCCGAAAACCGTCAATCCGATCTGCTCGAAGGCCAGCCGATGCTGGTGCCGGTGCTGCCGCTGCGCGACGTGGTGGTGTACCCGCACATGGTCATCCCGCTGTTCGTGGGCCGCGACAAGTCCATCAAGGCGCTGGATCACGGCATGCAGGCCGGCAAGCAGATCCTGCTGGTGTCGCAGAAGAGTCCCGAGGTGGATGACCCGTCCGACAAGGATCTCAACCACGTCGGCACCCTGTCCACCATCCTGCAGCTTCTGAAGCTGCCGGACGGCACCGTCAAGGTCCTGGTGGAGGGCGGCGACCGCGCCAAGATCCTGCAGATCAACGACGGCCCGTACTTCTCCGCCATGGTCACGGTGCTGCGCCAGCAGGGCCAGTACGACGAGCGCGAGGCCGACGTGCTGATGCGTTCCGCGCTCTCGCTGTTCGACCAGTACGTGAAGCTCAACAAGAAGATACCGCCGGAGATCCTCACCTCCCTGGCGGGTATCGACGCGCCCGGGCGCCTGGCGGACACCATCGCCGCTCACATGCAGCTCAAGCTGGACGAGAAGCAGAAGATCCTCGAGATCGAGGACGTGCGCGAGCGCCTGGAGCACGTCATGGCCCTGATCGAGGGCGAGATCGACGTGCTGCAGATCGAGAAGCGCATCCGCACCCGCGTCAAGCAGCAGATGGAGAAGAGCCAGCGCGAGTACTACCTCAACGAGCAGATGAAGGCGATCCAGAAGGAGCTCGGCGAGCTCGAGGATGCGCCCAACGAGCTAGAGGAGCTGGAGCGCCGCATCCAGAAGTCCGGCATGGGCAAGGACGCGCGCGAGAAAGCCACCTCCGAGCTCAACAAGCTCAAGCTCATGTCGCCCATGTCCGCGGAAGCGACCGTGGTGCGCAACTACATCGACTGGCTGGTGAACGTGCCGTGGAAGCGCCGCACCCGCGTGCGCCACGACCTGGCCGGCGCCCAGGCGGTGCTGGACGAGGACCACTACGGGCTGGAGAAGGTCAAGGAGCGCATCCTCGAGTACCTCGCGGTGCAGCACCGCGTGCAGAAACTCAAGGGCCCGATCCTGTGCCTGGTGGGCCCCCCGGGCGTGGGCAAGACCTCGCTCGGCCAGAGCATCGCCCGCGCCACTAACCGCAAGTTCGTGCGCATGTCGCTGGGCGGCGTGCGGGACGAGGCCGAGATCCGCGGCCACCGCCGCACCTACATCGGCTCCATGCCCGGCAAGATCCTGCAGAACATGTCCAAGGTCGGCACCCGCAACCCGCTGTTCCTGCTGGACGAGATCGACAAGATGTCCATGGACTTCCGCGGTGACCCCTCGTCGGCGCTGCTGGAGGTGCTGGACCCCGAGCAGAACACCACCTTCAACGACCATTACCTGGAGGTGGATTTCGACCTCTCCGAGGTCCTGTTCGTCGCCACCGCCAACACCATGAACATCCCGGCTCCGCTGCTGGACCGCATGGAGGTGATCCGCCTCCCCGGCTACACCGAGGACGAGAAGATCAGCATCGCCAGGAACTACCTGGTGCCCAAGCAGATGCGCAACAACGGCCTCAAGCCGGAGGAGCTGTCCATCGGCGAGGGCACGCTCACCGACATCGTGCGCCATTACACGCGCGAGGCCGGCGTGCGCAACCTGGAGCGCGAGATCTCCAAGATCTGCCGCAAGGTGGTCAAGAACCTGCTGCTGAAGCCCCAGGCAGACAAGGTCGAGGTCAACCCCAAGAACCTGGACGAGTACCTGGGTGTGCAGCGCTTCCGCTACGGCCGCGCCGAGGAGCACGACCAGGTGGGCCAGGTCACCGGCCTCGCCTGGACCGAGGTGGGCGGCGAGCTGCTCACCATCGAGTCGACGGTGGTGCCCGGCAAGGGCAAGCTCATCCACACCGGCCAACTCGGCGGCGTGATGCAGGAGTCCATCCAGGCGGCCATGACCGTGGTTCGCAGCCGCGCCAGCCTGCTCGGCATCGAGCCGGACTTCCACCAGAAGTACGACGTGCACATCCACGTCCCCGAGGGCGCCACGCCGAAGGACGGACCCAGCGCCGGCATCGGCATGTGCACCGCGCTGGTCTCGGCGCTCACCAAGATCCCGGTGCGGGCTGACGTCGCCATGACCGGCGAGATCACCCTGCGCGGCGAGGTGCTGCCGATCGGCGGCCTCAAGGAGAAGCTGCTGGCGGCACACCGCGGCGGTCTCACCACCATCGTCATCCCGCAGGAGAACGAGAAGGACCTGGCGGAGATCCCCAAGAACATCAAGAGCGCACTCGACATCAAGCCCGTGCGCTGGATCGACGATGTGCTCAAGATCGCCCTGCAGCACATGCCGGAGCCCAAGCCGGCCGAGCAGGCCGCCGTGGCCGACGGCGCGCCCAAGGCCGAGCCGGAAGGCGTGCGTCCGCATTGATAAAGTGCGGCCACGTTTTAACTTAAGACGAGAGGCGCGCCTGACGGCGCGCCTCTCTTTATCCAGCCCCGTCAACCACTTGCCGCCGCCTGTGCGTGAGGCGGTGGACCTGTCCGGAGCCGCCGCGGACGGCCGTTTGCACGGAGCTTCCGGTTGACATGCCTTTTCGGCGCTTGGTAGCTTGATGCGCGACCCCCCGTGCTTTCAGGGAGTGCGGGGTCAGAAGACGAAGCTCGAGCCGCCTCCAAGCGGCCGGACGGAAGTATCAAGAGGCCCCCGACAGGGGATACCCATCCAGATCCAGGCAACCCACAAGGTAAATCAACATGAACAAGGCTGAACTGATCCACGCGGTGGCGGAATCGACCAAGCTCTCGCAGGCCGACGCGGATCGCGCGGTGCAGGCGGTGCTCGGCGGCATCACCAATGCGCTCGTCAAGGGCGAGCAGGTGGTGCTCGTGGGCTTCGGCACCTTCACCGTGAAGCAGCGGGCTGCCCGTACCGGTCGCAATCCCCAGACCGGCCAGACCATCCACATCGCCGCCAGCAAGGTTCCGGGTTTCAAAGCTGGCAAAGCCCTGAAGGATGCCGTAAACTAGCGCGCTCTCTGACCGGCCAAGGGGTGTTTAGCTCAGCTGGTAGAGCACCGCCCTTACAAGGCGGGGGTCGTGGGTTCGAGCCCCTCAGCACCCACCATCCGCTGCGGAGCGGTAGTTCAGCTGGTTAGAATACCGGCCTGTCACGCCGGGGGTCGCGGGTTCGAGTCCCGTCCGCTCCGCCATTTGAACTCGAGTGAAGGGCGCCGCAAGGCGCCCTTCACACATGGGAATCCCGACTAGAGGTCTGTCTCCATGGTCATCCAGGCACTACGCGACAACATCCCGAAATGGATCACCGGCCTCATCCTGGGGCTCCTGGTGGTGCCCTTCGCCCTCTGGGGTATCAACTCCTATTTCACGGCCTCGGCCGACAACTCCGCCGCCGTGGTGAACGGCGACGAGATCACGCCCAGCGACTACCAGCGGGCCTACCAGGGCCAGTACGCGCGTCTCGAGCAGTATTACGGCGAGGCCTTCCGGCCGGAGATGATCGACGAGAAGATGTTGCGCCAGCAGGTGCTGGACAGCCTGGTGAACGAGACCCTGCTCAACCAGCAGGTGGCCAAGGACCACTACACCGTCGGTGATGCCCAGCTGGTGGACGCCATCCAGAAGATGTCCCAGTTCCAGGTGGAAGGGAAGTTCTCCACCCAGGTGTACCGCTCCACGCTGGCAGCCTCCGGCCTCACGCCCGAGGAGTTCGAGCGCCGTGACCGCCAGGGCATCGTGGTGGGCCAGTTCCAGGGCTCCATCACCGACAGCGCCATCGCCACCCCGGCCGAGCTCGCCGCCGCCATGGCCGTGCGCGGCCAGCAGCGCGAGCTGAGCTACCTCCTGGTGAACAGCAAGCCGTTCCTCGCCAAGGCCCAGGCCAGCGATGCCGAGATCGAGGCCTATTACAAGGCCCACCAGTCCGAGTTCATGACGCCGGAGAAGGTCACGCTCGCCTACGTGGAACTCGACGAGGCCGCGCTCGCCAAGCAGGTGCAGCCCTCCGACGCCGAGCTGCAGGCGCTCTACCAGCAGCAGATGGACAAGTACCGCCAGGACGAGACCCGCGACGCGCGCCACATCCTGATCGCGGTGAAGGACGGCGATCCCAAGGCCGACGCGGCCGCCAAGGCCAAGGCCGAGGATATCCTGAAGCAGCTCAAGGCAGGCGCCGACTTCGCCAAGCTCGCCCGCCAGTACTCCGATGACCCGGGTTCCAAGGGCCAGGGCGGCGACCTCGGCAAGGTCTCGCGCGGCGTGATGGTGAAGCCCTTCGAGGACGCGCTGTTCGGCATCGCCAAGGTCAATGACATCGCCGGCCCGGTGAAGACGCAGTTCGGCTACCACCTCATCCAGCTCGAGGGCATCGAGGCGGCGCAGGTGAAGTCCTTCGCCGAGGTCAAACCGCAGCTTCTGGCGGACTACCAGAAGAAGCAGGTCGACGACAAGTATTTCGCAATGGGCGACCAGCTCGCGAACCTCGCCTACGAACATCCCGAGTCCCTGGACGCGGTGAGCAAGCAGCTCGGCCTGCCGGTGCAGGTGACGGGCGACGTCACCCGCGATGGCGGCGAGGGCATCGGCGCCAACGCCGACGTGCGCAAGGCCGCGTTCAGCGAGCAGGTGCTGACCCAGGGCGGCAACAGCGAGCCCATCCCGCTCGGGCCCAACCACGCGGTGGTGGTGCGGGTGAAGGGTCACGTGCCGAGCGAGGCCATACCGCTGGCGCAGGTGAAGGACAAGATCGCAGGCCTCGTGAAGCAGCAGCATGCCACCGACGAGACCGCCAAGCTCGCCGCCTCGCTGCTGGACAGCCTGAAGAAGGGCACCGATCCCGCCGCCGCGGCCAAGGCCGCCGGTGCCGGCGTCACCCAGGTGAGCCCGGGTTTCGTCAGCCGCAACCAGCAGGGCGTCGCGCCGGAGATACTCTCCGCCGCATTCGGCGCGCCGCAGCCGGCTCCCGGCGCCAAGAGCTACGCCAGCGCGCAGCTCGATGGCGGCAACGAGGCGGTGGTGGTGGTGAGCGCGGTGAAGCCGGGTGACACCGCCAGCATGACCGAGCAGCAGCGCCTGGCCGCCATGCGTAGCCTCTCGCGGCAGGACGGCGATGCCGAGTTCGGCGCCTACCTCGCCTACCTGAAGAAGAAGGCCGACATCAAGGTCAACACCAAGAACATCGACCAGTCGGACCAGTAAAAGGCTTTCCTTCGAGAAGCAAAAAAGGCCCGCCAATGGCGGGCCTTTTCTTTGCACGTCGCCGGAACTATTTGGTGATGTTCATGGCCACGTGGCTGTAGCCCGCGTCCACGTACAGGATCTCGCCGGTGATGCCGGACGCGAGGTCCGAGCAGAGGAAGGCGGCGGCGTTGCCCACATCCTCCGTGGTCACGTTCCGGCGTAGCGGGGTCTGGCTCTCGGCATGCTTGAGGATGTCGCGGAAGCCGGAGATGCCGGCGGCCGCCAGGGTCTTGATCGGCCCGGCGGAGACGGCGTTGACGCGGGTGCCCTCCGGCCCCAGGGCGTAGGCGAGGAAGCGTACGTTCGCTTCCAGGCTGGCCTTGGCGAGGCCCATCACGTTGTAGCTCGGCAGGGCGCGCACCGCGCCGAGATAGCTCAGGGTGAGGATCGAGCCGTTGCGGCCCTGCATCAGCGGGCGCGCCGCCTTGGCCAGCGCCGCCAGGCTGTAGGAGCTGATGTCGTGGGCGACGCGGAAGCCCTCGCGGTTCACCACGTCGGCGTAGTTGCCCTCCAGCTGGTCGCGGGGTGCGAAGCCCACCGAGTGGACCAGGATGTCCAGGTGGTCCCAACGCTGCTTGAGGCCGGCGAAGGCGGAGTCGATCTCGGCGTCGCTCGCTACGTCCATGGGGAACACGATGTCGGAGCCGAATTCCCGGGCCATCTCGATGACCCGCTCCTTGAGGCGCTCGCCCTGGTAGGTGAAGGCCAGCTCCGCGCCCTCGCGCTTGAAGGCCTCGGCGATGCCGTATGCGATGGAGCGGTCGCTGGCCAGGCCGACGATGAGCGCGCGTTTACCTGCGAGAAAACCCATGGCTGTTCCCCGTATGTCGGAAGGCGACAGTATAAAGCAGCGTCAGCTGCCGGAGTTGACCCGACGGCCCCCGTAGATCACCAGCCGGTCGCCCTTGTGCAGGACGTGCCGGGTGGAGATCTTGTTCCACTGGCGGATGTCGTTGACGGTCACATGGTAGTGCTGGGCGATGACCCACAGGGACTCGCCGTCCTTCACCTTGTGCAGGATGCGTCCGCCCGGCAGGTGCAGGTCTGTGATGCCGGCGATGCGCTGCTGCTGCGCCTGCACGCTGGCGGCGGCCAGCGTCTGGCGCGACACCGGCACCAGCAGGGTCTGGTTGACGTGCAGCAGGTTGCTGCGCAGGCCGTTCAGCTCCTTCAACACCGCCACCGTGGTGTGGGCCTTGGCGGCGACGCCGCCGATGGTGTCGCCCTTGCCCACCTTATGGGTGGCCCACTGGATGCGGTCATGGGGCGGCAGCGCGGCGAGGCCTTCCTGGAAGGTCTCCTTGGAGTCCAGCGGCACGAACAGGAGATAGGGGCCCGCCGGGTCCGTGGCCCAGCGGCTGTAGCCGGGATTGAGCAGGTACATCTGCTCGGTGGTGATGCCGGCGAGCTTGGCAGCGGTGGCAAGGTCGATCTGGCCGCCCGCGTCCACCTGCGTCAGGTACGGCTGGTTCGGGATGGCAGCGAGGTCCACGCCCATGTGCTTGGGGTCCGCCACCAGCTTGCAGATGGCCATGAGGCGCGGCACGTAGGCGCGGGTCTCCGCCGGCAATTCCAGGTTCCAGAAATCGGTGGGCTTGCCGCGGCGCTTGTTGAGCGCGATGGCGCGCTCCACCGTACCGGGGCCCGAGTTGTAGGCGGCGAGCGCGAGCAGCCAGTCGCCGTCGAACTCGTTGTGCAGGGCCTGCAGGTAGTCGAGCGCGGCCTGGGTCGAGGCGGCCACGTCACGGCGGCCGTCATACCACCAGTCCTGCTTAAGCTCGTAGATGTTGCCGGTGGCCGGCACGAACTGCCACAGGCCGGAGGCGCGGCCATAGGAATAGGCGAAGGGATCGAAGGCGCTCTCCACCACAGGCAGGAGCGCGATGTCGAGCGGCATCTTGTGCGCCTCCACCTGCTGCACGATGTAGTGCAGGTAGGGGCGGGCGCGGCCGGCCACGCGGTTCAGGTACTCGCCATGGGCGGCGAACCAGGTGAGCTCGCCTTGCACCCGCGCATCGCTGACGATCCCTGAGCCCTGCAGCGTGAAATGCCGGGCCAGGTAGTCCCACAGGTCGTCGTACTTCGGCTCCTCCGCGGGCGTGAGCGTCACATCGCTCCACTGCACGTCGGGACCGGTGTCGGTGCCGTCGGCGAGGTCCGGGATCGGCGTCGCACTGTCGGTGCCGAGGCCGTAGGTGGTCGCGGCGGCGGGCGCCATGCTGGTGGCGGGAGCCGGAGCGGTGGCGTCCTGGCGCGGAGCAGCGGCGCAAGCCGCGAGCGAGAGCAGGGCACAGGACAAGGCGAGGCGTTTCATCGGGTCTCCGGTCTCGGCAGCAAGGCTACTGGAATCCATCCTTCCAACTGCGGATCGCGGCGAACACGTCCACCGGATCCGTCAAAACTCTTCCGGCCTGTCGCGAGGCCGCTTCCATCACCGCCGGTTCAGTGCAACGCAAGAATGGGTTCACTTGCCGTTCAATGGCGAGCGTCGAGGGGAGAGTGGCTTCACCCCGCGCGCGTTTCGCCTCGCACTCGGCGGTGTAACGTCGTATCGCCCGGTTGTCAGGCTCCACCGTTGCCGCGAATCGCAGGTTGGCAAGGGTGTATTCGTGTCCGCAACAGATCCGCGTGTCGGGTGACAGTGCCGCGAGCTTCGTGAGCGAGCCGTGCATCTCCTCGGGTGTGCCCTCGAAGAGCCGGCCACACCCCGCGCTGAACAGGGTATCACCGCAGAAGATTATACCGCAGCCTTCGAAGGCGATATGTCCCGCAGTGTGGCCCGGTATGTCCAGTACCCGGAAGCGGGCCTGGAGTCCCGGCAGTTCCACCAGCACGCCTTCGCCCAGGGCGACGGTCACCGCATCCTGCGCCTCGCGGGCAGGGCCGAACACCGGGCAACGATGCCGAACTGCGAGTTCCGCGGCGCCACCCATGTGGTCGGCATGGTGATGCGTCACCAGCACGGCACAAAGTTTAAGATTCCGTGCATCCACTGCGGCGTTCACCGGAGCGGCATCGCCCGGATCCACCGCCGCGGCGTTGCCCGCGGCATCCACAAGCAGCCATATGTAATTATCGCGGAAGGCGGGGAGCGCGCTTAGGGTGAGTTTGTCCATGCGGACATCCTAGCGGAGGTGCGGCCAACCAGCCCGCGAATTATGTTACTGTCGCGCAGCAATCAGCCCGGCACAGCGATGGACACGGATCTCAAGGCCTGGTGGCAGACCAAGACCGGCGCCTACCTGCTGAAGCAGGAGCGCGCCGCCCTGGGCTGCACCTTGCCCACCCAGTTCGGCTTCTATCTGGTGCAGTCCGGCTGCTGGGGACCGCCCGGCACTCTGCTGGAGTCCAGCCCCATCCGCACCCGGCTGATCGTGGGCGAGTGCGGAGAGGCGGGTGCCGGCGTTTCCGGCGATCCTTCCTATCTGCCGCTGGCGTCGGATTCCGTGGACACGGTGCTCCTGCCCCACACCCTCGAACGGGTGGCGGAACCGGAGAAGGTGCTGCGCGAGGCGGAGAGGGTGCTGCACGGGGAGGGCCATGTGGTGGTCCTGGGCTTCCACCCTTTCGGCCCTTGGGGCCTGCTGCGCTACTTCGGCGCACGCCCGCCCTGGAACGGGCGTTTCCTGAGCGTCTGGCGCCTCAAGATCTGGCTCAGGGTGCTCGGCTTCGAGGTGATCAGCGTGAGGCAGACCCTGTTCCGCCCGCCGTGGCGCGCGCCCGGCATGCTGCTGCGCAGCGCGTTCCTGGACCGTCTGGGCTGGCGCCTGAGCGCGGGGGGTTATATGGTTGTGGCGCGCAAGCGCGTGTTCGGCATGACACCGCTGCGCATGAAGCGTGCGCGGCCGCAGCCCGCCTTCAGTGGGGTGGCGAAACCGACGATCCGGAGCATGTCATGAGCGGGATGGAGATTTACACGGACGGGGCCTGCCGCGGCAACCCCGGGCCCGGCGGCTGGGGGGTGCTGATCCGCGAAGCGGGGAGTGAGCGCGAGCTGTCCGGCGCCGAGTCCGCGACCACGAACAACCGCATGGAACTCACCGCCGCCATCATGGCGCTGCGGGAGGCGCCTGCCGGCAGCAGCGTGGACATCTATACCGACTCGAAATACGTGCTGGACGGCCTCAATACCTGGTTGCCCGCCTGGAAGCGGCGCGGCTGGAAGACCGCCGACAAGAAGCCGGTCAAGAACCAGGACCTGTGGCTGGCGCTGGACGAGGCCAACGCGCGCCACAGCGTGCGCTGGCACTGGGTGAAGGGCCATTCGGGCCACGACGGCAACGACCGGGTGGACCGCCTCGCGAACCTCGCCATAGACAAGCTGCTCAGCATCGGGGCGCCCTGACATGCGCCAGATCGTGCTCGACACCGAGACCACCGGCCTCGAACCGGGGCAAGGCCACCGCATCATCGAGATCGGCTGCATCGAGATCCTCGACCGCCGCGTCACGCGCAATTCCTTCCATACCTACATCAACCCCGAGCGCGAGGTGGATCCCGGCGCGCTCGAGGTGCATGGCATCGACAACCGTTTCCTCAAGGACAAGCGCCGCTTCGCTGAGGTGGCGGGGGAGTTCCTGGAGTTCATCCGCGGCGCCGAGCTCGTGATCCACAACGCGGCCTTCGACGTGGGCTTCCTCAACCATGAGCTCAAGAGGATGCAGCACG
The DNA here is from genome assembly GCA_036383255.1 of Gammaproteobacteria bacterium. Lineage (NCBI taxonomy): Bacteria > Pseudomonadati > Pseudomonadota > Gammaproteobacteria > Gammaproteobacteria bacterium. Next base: position 33,259 of record DASVOS010000002.1, read on the forward strand.
CGGTGCAGGACATCCACGGCGTGTGCGGCGTGCTCGACACCCTCGAGCTGGCGCGCCGCCAGCACCCGGGCCAGAAGAACAGCCTGGATGCCCTGTGCAAGCGCTACAGCGTGGATAACTCCGGCCGTGAGTATCACGGCGCGCTGCTGGACGCCCAGCTCCTGGCGGAGGTCTACCTCGCCATGACCGGCGGCCAGGCGGCGCTGGTGCTGGATGCGGAGGCAGCGGGTGCCGCGGGCGCGGGTGCCATCAAGGTGCGCAAGCTGGACAGGGCCGGCCTCATCCTCATGGTGCCGGCTGCGAGCGAGGCAGAGCGCGCCGCCCACGCCGCCAAGCTGCAGGAGATCGCCAAGGCCAGCGGCGCGCCCGCGCTTTGGCCGCAGGAGGAGCCTTGATGGCCATGCCCGCCCAGGAATCGTTATCGGCCGCCGCGCCCTTGCTCAAGTTCGTGACCTTGCTGCTGGCGGCCGGCAGCGTCTCCGGCTACCTGGCGCAGCGCCTGCGGATTCCGGATGTAGTGCTGTACCTGTTGGCGGGAGTGCTGTTGGGTCCGCAGGCGCTCGGCATCGCGGACTTGCCGGCCGGATCGGTCCTCAACCAGGCCATCCTTATCTTCGGCGCCTCCTATATCCTGTTCGAGGGCGGCGCCGAGGTGCGGCTTGCCGTGCTGTCGCGCATCTGGCTTGGGTTGACCCTGCTCGCCACCCTCGGCGTGCTGGTCACCGCCGCCGTCACGGCCGCGGCGGCCCACTGGCTGCTCGGCCTCGCCCCGCTGGTGGCGTTGCTGCTGGGCGCCGTGATCGCCTCCACCGACCCGGCCACCCTGGTACCGGTGTTCAAGCAGGTGCGGGTGCGCGAGCGCCTGGCGCAGATGGTAGTGAGCGAATCGGCGTTCAACGACGCGGTGGGCGCGATCCTGACCTTCACCCTGCTCGCCATGGTGAGCGGCACGGACAGTTTCTCTTTGCAGGGTGCGCTCTTCGATCTGGTGCGCCAGGCGGGCCTCGGTATCGCGGCCGGCGTCGGCCTGGGTTTCGCGGCGGCATTGCTGATGGGGCATGCGCGCTACGGGTTCCTGCGCGACTATGCCCCTCTGGTCACTCTCATGGCCGTTGCCGGTGCCTATCTGGGCGCCGAGAACCTGCAAGCCAGCGGCTTCATGGCGGTGTTCACCGCCGGGATCATCGTGGGTAACCGCGAGCGGTTCGGGTTCGGGCTGGACGAGCGCGACACGCGCCGCCTGCATGAGTACATTGGCATAACGTCCCTGGTGATGCGGATGCTGATCTTCATCCTGCTGGGCATGCATGTGGACTTCCGGGCGGTGGGCGCGCACCTCGGCGGCAGCCTCGCCGTGGTGGCTGTGTTCATGTTCGTCGCCAGGCCGCTGGTGGTGTTCCTGTGCGCCGCGCCGGACCGGCGCGCCCGCTGGAGCCTGAAGGAGCTCCTGTTCATGTGCTGGACCCGCGAGACCGGGGTGATTCCGGGCGCGCTTGCCGGTATGCTGCTGGCTATGGGTGCGCCCGAGGCCGGCACGATCGCGGCGGTCACGTTCGTGGCGATCCTTGCCACGCTGCTGCTGCAGGCCACCACCACCCGCTGGCTCGCGGCACGGCTGGAGTTGCTGGAAAAGAACTGAAGGAGCAGAAGCGATGAACCTGCGTACCCTGGGCCTGCTGGCCGCCTGCCTGATGGTCCCCGGCCTTGCCAATGCCGCCGCCGATGCCACCAATAACGACGTGTTCGACTACAACGTCCTGCAGGTGGAGCGCCTGCACGAGCATTCCGATTTCTTCGCTGACAGCTCCGGCGGCACCGGTCTGCGCTTCGCCTATGACATGGAAGGCGGCGTGTACGTGTTCGGCCAGTGGCACAAGCTGGACTTCGACACCCTGGGCGGCGGCCACACCCTGCAGGGCATCGGCGTGGGCGCGCACCAGGCCTACAGCAGCACCACCTCCTTCTATATAGACCTCAGCTTCATGCGGGACGCGCTGGACTCCAGCCTGGGCGGCGCCGCCGACAACTATTGGCGCGTGAGCTACGGCTTCCGCAACCATTCCACCGACCTCATCGAGGTGGAGGGCGGCATCTTCACCGAGCGCAATACCAGCTTCGGCGGCCGGCCCTTCGGCGAGCGCCTGGGGATAGGCTTCGACTTCACCGGCTTCGACCTGAAGGCCGCGGTGGAGCATGCCGCCGACGGAAACAGGACGATGCTCACTCTCAGCTGGAATTATCGGTAAGCCCCTGGCCTCCCTGCCCATCGACGCGCTGCTGCCGGAGATCCGGCGGCAGCTCGGATCCCATACCGCCCTCGTGATCCAGGCGCCGCCCGGCGCCGGCAAGACCACGCGCGTGCCGCCGGCACTGCTGGACGAGCCTTGGGCCAGGGGCCGCAAGCTCGTGATGCTGGAGCCGCGCCGTCTCGCGGCCCGCGCCGCGGCCCGCTACATGGCGGAGGAGCGGGGCGACGGCCTCGGCGCCACCGTCGGTTACCGGGTGCGCATGGACACCCGCGTCGGCCCCAACACCCGCATCGAAGTGGTGACGGAGGGCGTACTCACGCGCCTCCTGCAGGAAGACCCCGCACTCGAAGGCTATGCCGCCGTCATCTTCGATGAGTTCCACGAGCGCAGCCTGCAGGCGGACTTGGCGCTCGCGCTCTGCCTCGAGTCCCGTTCGGCCCTCAGGCCCGACCTCAAGCTCATCGTGATGTCCGCGACCTTGGATGCGGCGCCGGTGGCGAAGCTCCTGGGCGATGCGCCCATCCTCACCAGCGAGGGCCGCGCCTTCGAGGTGACCACGCACTACCGTCCGTTGCGCGAACGTGAGCCGGAACTGCCACAGGTGCAGTTCGCGGTGGAGCGCGCGCTGCAGGAAGAGAGCGGCAACCTGCTGGTGTTCCTGCCGGGTACCGGCGAGATCCGCAAGCTGCAGCAGCGCCTGGAGGAACGGCTGCCGCCTGAGGTGCTGGTGGCGCCGCTCTACGGCGACCTGGACAACGCCGCCCAGGACCGGGCCATCGAGCCGCCGCCGCCCGGCAAGCGCAAGGTGGTGCTCGCCACGTCCATCGCCGAGACCAGCCTGACCATAGAGGGCATCCGGGTGGTCGTGGATACCGGCGAGATGCGCGTGCCGCGTTTCGATCCGGTGAGCGGCATGTCGCGCCTCGAGACCGTGCGGGTGTCCCGTGCTTCCGCTGACCAGCGGCGCGGCCGCGCCGGCCGCCTGCAGGCCGGCGTGTGCCATCGCCTATGGAAGGAATCCGAGACCCTCGCGCCCGCCAGCACGCCCGAGATCATGGCGGCGGACCTCTCGGACCTGGCGCTGGAGCTCGCGCGCTGGGGCGCCGCCGATCCTGGCGCGCTGCGCTGGCTGGATCCGCCGCCTGCCGCGGCCTATGCCCAGGCGCGGGAACTCCTGCAGGAACTGGGTGCGCTGGATGCGGCCGGGCGCATCACGCCGCACGGCGGCGAGATGCGCGGCCTCCCGCTGCATCCGCGCCTCGCCCACATGGTGTTGCGAGGCAAGGCCTTGGGGTGGGGCGCGCTGGCCTGCGAGCTCGCCGCGATCCTGAGCGAGAAGGATCCCCTGCGCTCGCCCGGCGGCTTCAATCCGGCGGACGTGCATGCGCGCCTGGAGCTCATGCGCTCCAACGGCGTGGAGGCCCAGAGGCGCACGCGCCTGATGCGCGCCGTGGCGGCGGACTTGAGACGCAGCGCCGGCGTCGCCGCGCGCGACCGGGAAGAAGGGGAGGCGGGCGTATTGCTCGGTTTCGCCTATCCCGACCGGCTCGCCCAGCGCCGCTCCGGCGAGGCGCCGCGTTACCTGCTTGCCAACGGGCGCGGTGCGGCGCTGCAGGAGGGCGACGCCCTCGGCAAGTCCGCCTGGCTCGCGGTGGCGCAGCTCGACGGCGTGGCACGGGAGGCTCGCATCTTCATGGCGGCGAGCCTCGGCAAGCACGACATCGAGCGGCATTTCGCGGGGCTCATCGAGGAGAAGGAGTCCGTGAGCTGGGACGAGGCCGGCGGCGCGGTGCTCGCGCGGCGGCAGAAGCGCCTGGGTGCGCTGGTGCTGGAAGATGCGCCGGCCACCGCCATCTCGCCTGAAGCGGTGACCCAGGCGCTGCTGCAGGCGGTGCGGGAGCGCGGACTCGGCGTGCTGCCCTGGACGCCGGCCCTGCGCAACCTGCAGGCGCGGCTCGCGTTCCTGCGCCGCACCCTGGGACCGGAATGGCCCGACGCGGGCGACGCGGCGCTGCTCGCGTCCCTGGATGCCTGGCTCGCGCCCTGGCTGCAGGGCATGAGCCGTCTATCCCACCTGGAGCGCCTGCCCCTGGACGAGGCCCTGCGCGGGCTCATGGACCACAAGCAGCGGCGCGAGCTGGAGGAACAGGCGCCGACCCACGTCACGGTGCCGAGCGGCTCCAGCATCCGGGTGGACTACACGGAGGGGGATACGCCGGTGCTCAGGGTGAAGCTGCAGGAGATGTTCGGCCAGGCGGACACGCCGCGGCTCGCCCGCGACAAGGTGCCGGTGATGCTGCACCTGCTCTCGCCGGCGCAGCGGCCGGTTCAGGTGACCCAGGACCTCAAGGGCTTCTGGCAGCGCACCTGGCCGGAGGTGAAGAAGGAGATGAAGGGACGCTATCCCAGGCACCAGTGGCCGGAGGACCCGACCGCCGCCGTACCGAGCCGCACGGGCAGGAAACCCCGCCCGCGCTGACTAATGAAACAACTTCTTCCAGAGGGGCGTGTCGCCCTCTTTCTTGGGGTTCAGGTTGATGTGGATGAGGTAGCCCGGCTCGGCGCGGGACTCCTCGATGCCGGTGATCACGCCCGAGAGGTGGTAGGCCTTGCGGTGGCCCTCCAGGTTCAGCAGCACTTCCACGTTGCTGCCGAGCTGCATCTTCTTGCTGGTGCGGATCTTCACGCTATGGGCGTTGAAGTCCACGGTGGTGCCGTAGAACTTCGAGACCGTCACGTCCTCGCCCCCCACGTTGAGGGTGTGGATGATGGCCTTCTCCTCGGTCTTCATCGCGTGCTTGACGATCCCTGGATCTGTGAGCATTGCAGTCAGCCTCGAAATTGACCCCTGGCAGGGATTCTAGCAACTGGCTCGCGGTGTTCCAGGCGTTCGTGACATCTGCACTTGCTTGACATAGCGCGGCCCGGAAGAGGATTAAGTGAAATGCCCGGGTCGGCTCTGCTAAAATCGCCGCCTTTGGCCCTGCGCGAGCTTCCATGACCGTCCGTACCCGTTTCGCCCCCAGTCCCACCGGCTACCTGCATATCGGCGGCGCACGCACCGCGCTGTTCTGCTGGCTGTACTCCCGCCACCACGGCGGCACGTTCATCCTGCGGGTGGAGGACACGGACCGGGAGCGCTCCACGGACGCCGCGGTGCAGGCGATCCTGGACGGCATGGCCTGGCTGGACCTCAAGCAGGACGAGGGCCCGTTCTACCAGACCCAGCGCTTCGACCGCTACCGAGAAGTGGCCCAGCAGATGCTGGCGGCGGGCACGGCTTATCACTGCTACTGCAGCAAGGAAGAGCTGGATGCCATGCGGGCCGAGCAGATGGCGCGCAAGGAGAAGCCCCGCTATGACGGCCGCTGCCGCGACCGCAGGGAGCCCAAGCCGGGCGTGACGCCTGTCATCCGCTTCAAGAACCCCCAGGAAGGGCAGACGGTGGTGGAAGACGCGGTCAAGGGCCGCGTGGTGTTCGACAACCACGAGCTGGACGACCTCATCATCGTGCGCTCCGACGGCAACCCCACCTACAACTTCTGCGTGGTGGTGGACGACATGGACATGCGCATCACCCACGTGATCCGCGGCGACGATCACCTCAACAACACCCCGCGCCAGATGAACATCCTGAAGGCGCTGGGGTTCACCCCGCCCCAGTACGCGCACCTGCCCATGATCCTGGGGCCGGACGGCACCAAGCTCTCCAAGCGCCACGGCGCCGTGAGCGTGATGCAGTACCGGGAAGACGGCTACCTCCCCGAGGCGGTGCTGAACTACCTGGTGCGGCTGGGCTGGTCCCACGGCGACCAGGAGGTGTTCAGCCGCGAGGAGATGGTGAAGCTCTTCGACATCAAGGACGTGAACACCTCCGCTTCCGCCATCAACCCCCAGAAGCTCTTGTGGCTCAACCAGCACTACATCAAGACCGGCGACCTGAAGCGCCTCGCGGACGAGCTCAAGTGGCATCTCGAGCGCATCGGCGTGGACGTGTCCAAGGGTCCTTCGCTCGAGGGCCTGGTGAAGGCGCAGCAGGAGCGGGCCAAGACCTTCAAGGAGATGGCCGAGGGCAGCCGCTTCTTCTTCGAGGACGTGAAGGAATACGATCCCCAGGCCGCCGCCAAGAACCTCACGCCGGACGTGCTGCCGGGACTTATGACCCTGCGGGAGAAGCTGGTGGCGCTGCCGGAGTGGGCAGCCCCGGCACTGCACGATGCGCTCAACCAGACCGCCGAGGGCCTGGGCCTGAAGCTCGGCAAGCTGGCCCAGCCCCTGCGGGTGGCGGTGTCCGGCGGCGGCATCTCGCCGCCCATCGACGCTACGCTGGAACTCTTGGGCCGCGAGACCACGCTCACGCGCCTCGACCGGGCCGTCAAGCACATCGAGAAGGCCGCCTAAGAAAAGCTTTGGGTTCATAAAAAAGCCGCGGCCTAGCCGCGGTTTTTTTATGCCTGGAGCGGGGTGCTCAGTTCAGTTGCACCCGGAAGGTGAGGGTGAAGAAAGGGCTGCTCGCGCCGGTCTTGCCGTTCATGAAGGTGCCGGCGGTGAAGGTGGCCTTGATGCACTTCACGTTCGCATCCAGCGTGCCGGCACCGCCGGTGGGCGAGTAGCTGGTTGTACAGGCGGCGTTCGAGAAGAACGTGTAGGTCGGCGCCGAGAGGCCGCTGCTGGTGGTGCCGTCCGTGAAGCTCGGGCTGCCGATGATGTAGGTGGTGTTGGTGGGGGTGGCGTCGCTGATGGAGACGCCGTTGGCACGGCCCTTGCCGCCGTTGCTCACCACCACGCTGTACTGGCTCACGCTGCCGCTCACGGCGCGGGGCTTCACGCTGCCCAGGGGATCGGAGATCACGCTCACGGACTTCACGATGGTGAGGCTCGGCCGGCGCAGCTCGAAGCTGCCGTTGGCGGTGTGGGTGACCGTGCCCTCGGTACCTTCGAAGCCCTTGACCGTTGGAGTCCAGAAGCCCTCCGCGACGGTGTCGCCGAGGACATAGCCGATGGTGTTGGTGGGTGAATTGCTGTAGTACTCGAAGGTCTTGGTGTCGGCGCCGGAGTCCGCCACCTGGACCATG
>DASVOS010000003.1 GCA_036383255.1 Gammaproteobacteria bacterium
CGGCGAGCACTGGAGCGAGCAAGGATGGCCGAAGGGCGCGGTCAGGGAGACCGCGCCCGCGCGAAGGGACAGGGATGTCCCGTGAGCGCGGCCCCGCAGCGAGCGAAGCGCGCAGCTTCAGCCCGCTTCGGGCCGGCATCCGGGGGCGCCCTTTCTTTTCGCCCCTTTTCTTTGGGCGAGCAAAGAAAAGGGGCCCGTGTGCGCGGCGGAACGCGCCCTCTTGAACAATCTTTCGGCGTTGTCGTTGAACTGGGCTCAGTTCTCAGGCGTGCCCACGTCCACGTCATTCAGCGTGGACGAGTAGTCCGTCTCGAGGACCGCCCGTGCGGCCTTCTCGTCGCCGCGGGTGACGCGCAGCTTCACGCCGCCGAGGGCGATGGAGTAGAGCCAGTCCATCTGCACCATGTGGTCATCGAAGAGCTGCGCCTCGATGCCCTCCGCCGAGAGGCGGCCGAGCGCGATGTAGGCGTCGGTGGGCTTGTCGTAGGTGGCGACGGTGACGAGTTCGTCCATGTCGTCGGCGGGATCCGGGTCGGGCGGGGTGCGCAGGCTATCACGCTCCCCGGCGGGGAGCAGCACGGTCAGGCGAAGCAGGGCGGCGAAGCTCAGCACGGGAATACCCCGCGTGTCTTCAAGGGACCGGTTCGGTCTCGTAAGGATTAAAGCACAAAAAAAAACCCCGGCGGCAAGGGGATACCGCCGGGGAGAGCCTTCTTGGCTGGAGGTGATTGGTGCTACTCGCACCAACGATGGGCGTTCATCCTTGGTCCTAACCCGCGCCCCGGTCCTCGTTCATCCTTGACCCACCAATCCATGGCGGTTCGGGCAAGGGCTACTTTCCTCCTCTGGGCCCCGTCGGGATGCCAGCCAAAGCCGACACGGCGTGTAGGACGATTCCTACAAACCCCCAAACCCCTTGTCCCGCAAGGGGGTTGGTCTTTCCGTCCCAAATGTGCCTGTAGTCCGCTGTAGGGGAAAGGTCCGGCAGGGGTGGGCTTTTGCGGGGCAAAAAGGGAAACTTGCCCCATGGCCGAGTTCTACCCCGCCCTGGAACCCTACGCCACGCACCGCCTGCCGGTCGGCGGACCCCACGAGCTCTACGTGGAGGAGTGCGGCAACCCCAAGGGCATCCCCGCGGTGTTCGTCCACGGCGGCCCCGGCGGCGGCTGCAACGGTGACAGCCGGCGCTTCTTCGATCCTAGGCGCTACCGCATCGTGCTGTTCGACCAGCGCGGCTGCGGCCGCTCGCGCCCTCACGCGGAGCTCGGGCAGAACACCAGCCAGGACCTGGTGGCGGACATGGAGAAGATCCGCGCCATGTTGCACATAGACCGGTGGCTGGTGTTCGGCGGCTCCTGGGGCTCGACCCTCGCGCTGCTCTACGCCGAGAGCCATCCCGAGCGCGCCCTGGCCTTGGTGCTGCGCGGCATCTTCCTCGGGACTCCGCCGGAGCTGGACTGGTTCTACCGGGGCGGCATCGCCCACATGTTCCCGGACCATTTCGCCGACTTCGTGGCGCCGATCCCGGTGCCGGAGCGCGGCGACCTGGTGCGCGCCTACTACAAGCGGCTCACCGATCCTGAGCTGGAGGTGCGGCGCCGCGCCGCCGAGGCCTGGTCCATGTTCGAGGCACGCTGCTCCACGCTGCTGCCGAGCGAGTCGCTGGTGAACTACTTCACCGAGCCGGACGTGGCGATCGCGGTGTCGCGCATCGAGTGCCACTACTTCCTCAACGACTGCTTCCTTGCCAAGGACCAGCTCATCCGCGACGTGGAGCGCGTGCGCCGGATCCCCGGCGTCATCATCCAGGGCCGCTACGACGTGGTGTGCCCGCCGAGCGCCGCCTGGCGCCTCAAGCAGGCCTGGCCCGAGGTGGAGCTGAGGCTCATCCCCGATTCCGGCCACTCCGCCAGCGAGCCCGGCACCCGCTCGGCGCTGGTGGAGGCGACCGACGCCTTCGCCGCCCGGCTGGCAGCGGCATGATCGCGCTGCTGCAGCGGGTGAGCCGCGCTTCCGTGAGCGTCGGCGGCGGCGAAGTGGCCGCCATCCACCGGGGCCTGCTGGTGTTCCTGGGCGTGCAGAAGGGTGACGCCGAGGAGCAGGCGGACCGGCTGCTGGAGCGCATCCTGGCCTACCGCGTGTTCCCCGACGCGGACGGCCGCATGAACCTGGACCTCAAGGCCGTGGCCGGAGGCCTCCTGCTGGTGCCGCAGTTCACGCTCGCCGCCGACACCGCCAAGGGCAACCGTCCGAGCTTCACGCCGGCGGCACCTCCCGAGGAGGGCGCGCGGCTGTTCCGATATATATGCACCCAGGCGGCGTCAGTGCACGCGCCGGTGGCGAGCGGCGTGTTCGGCGCCGACATGCAGGTGGGCCTGGTGAACGAGGGGCCGGTCACGTTCTGGCTGCAGGCGCCGCCACAGGGCGCCACCCCCCTGCATTGACGGGGGGCCGGTTTGGCCTATGCTATAGACAACGACACACCCGGACCCGTCGCTACTCCGCCCACATCCGAAATCCCCTCCCATGCTCCTGATACCTTCCCTCGAGCTGAAAGGCGGCAAATGCGTGCGCAAGGGCCCGCTCGTGGGCGGCAAGCCTTCCGCGGCGGTCCCCTATTCCGACGACCCGGCGGCTGAGGCGAAGAAGTGGGTGAAGGCCGGCGCGCGCCGCCTGCAGCTCGTGGACCTGGACAGCCTCGCCTCCGGCAAGCCGGCGCAGGCCGCGCTGGTGCAGCGCATCGTGGCCGCCTGCCCCGACGTGCCGGTGCAGGTGGCGGGTGGCATGCGCAGCGAGGAGGCCGTGCTGGCCTACATCGAGGCCGGTGCCGCGTTCGTGGTGCTCGGCATGCGCGCCGTGACCGCGGCGCACCTCATCAACGACCTCTGCCTCGAGTACCCGGGCCACATCGTGGTGGCGCTGGACGTGAAGGACGGCAAGCTCGCCACCGGCGGCGGCTGGTCCAAGCTCGCGGAGGCCGACATGGCCGAGGCCGCCGAGCATTTCCAGCGCGAGGGCGTGGCCGCCCTCGTCTACACCGCCGCCGGCGGCGTGGACAAGGCCTACATCGAGTCCGCCGCGGCCCTGGCCCGCACCACCGCCACGCCGGTGATCGCGGGCGGCGGCGTGGCGACCCTGGAGGACGTGCGCGCGCTGTGCAAGGCAGCGGGCGAGGACCTCTACGGGGTCATCGTTTGCGAGGCGCTGCACGACGGACTCGACTTCGCCGCCGCCCAGAAGCTGGCGGACTCGCTGACGAAAGGCTGATTTCAGGCCTTTATTCCACGATCTTCGTTATTCCCGGGCCTCTCCCCGGCCCGGCCGCGGAGTAAAATACGCCATCCCAAGACAACCCTTACCGGTCCGCCCATGGAATTCAGCTTCGGCAAACTCCTGCTGCTCCTCATCATCATCGTGCTGGTGTTTGGCACCAGCAAGCTCCCCAGGATCGGCGAGGATCTGGGCAAGGCGATGCGCAGCTTCAAGAAGGCGATGCACGAGGGCGACGACTCTGCCGGCGGCAACGCCGGCAAGAACGACAAGCACTGAGCCCCGCGCACCCGACCGAATCCCATGTTGGAAGGCAGCTTCTGGGAGCTCTCCCTCATCTTCCTGATCGCGCTGGTGGTGTTCGGGCCGGAGCGCCTGCCGGGCCTGGCCCGCAGCGTCGGCCTGTGGGTGGGCCGCGCCCGCGCCACGCTGCGCAACCTCAACGAGCAGATCGAGCGTGAGCTGGCCGCGGAAGAGATGCGCAAAGCGGCGTCCGCCGCGCGCGAGAGCCTCAACGAGGCCGTGAAGCCGCCCTCCGACTCCGGCGGCAAGTCCGGTGACGGCAAATGACTGAAGAGGCCGGCGACTCGCTGGTCAGCCCCAAGCTGATCACGCATCTCCTGGAGCTGCGCCGTCGCCTGTTGAACTCCGCCTTGGCCCTGTTCTTGATCTTCTTCTGCCTGTTCCCGTTTCAGAACCAGGTGTTCGCCTGGGTGGCACGTCCCATGCTGCAGCGCCTGCCCGCCGGCAGCAGCATGATCGCGACCGGCGTCGCGTCGCCGTTCATGACGCCCATGAAGCTCTCGCTGGTGGTGGCCCTGTTCCTCGCGGTGCCCGTGTTCCTCTACCACCTGTGGCGCTTCATCTCGCCGGCGCTGTACCAGCGCGAGCGGCGCATGTTCCTGCCACTGCTCGTCTCCAGCGTGGTGCTGTTCTATTCAGGCGTGGCCTTCGCCTACTTCGTGCTGTTCCCGGTGGCGTTCGCCTTCCTCAACACCGCTGCGCCCGAGGGCGTGCGGGTGATGACCGACATCAATGCCTACCTCGACTTCGTGCTCACCATCTTCTTCGCCTTCGGCGTCGCCTTCGAGGTGCCGGTGGCGATCGTGCTGATGGTGTGGGCCGGCTTCAGCTCGCCTGGGCGCCTCAGGAAGATGCGGCCCTACGCGCTGGTGGGCGCGTTCTTCGTGGGCTTCCTGCTGGCGCCGCCGGACGTGGTGTCCATGACGCTCCTGGCGGTGCCGGTGTACCTCCTCTACGAGCTCGGCATGGTGATGGCCCGCATCCTTGTGCCGGGCTCCCGCGAGGTGGACGCCCAGCGCGAGGGGGACCGCCCGGCGTGAGCGATCTGCGCGTGCGTCCCGCCGAGCATGAGGACGCCGCCGCGGTGGCCGTGCTCGTGACCCAGCTTGGCTATCCCAGCGCCACCGCCGAGGTGGAGGCGCGCTTCGCGCGCCTGCGCCTCAACCCCGACGTGCGCGCCTTTGTGGCCGAGCGGGAGGGCCGCGTGGTGGGGGTGGTGGGGCTCATGGCGTTCCCGGCTTTCCACAGGGATGGCCTGCACGGCTACGTCACCGCGCTGGTGGTGGATGAGAAGGAGCGTGGTGGCGGCATCGGCGCGGCGCTGATGGTGCAGGCCGAGGCCTGGTTCGCGGAGCGGGGTGTCAAGCGCGTGAACCTCACCACCGCCCTTCACCGGGAAGATGCCCATGTCTTCTACGAGAAACGGGGCTACACCTACACCGGAAAAAGATACACAAAGATCCTCTAGTTTCTTCTCTTCGAGCGCCTAGCCCCAGCTTCGCTCGCGACGCTTCTGCCCAGCCCCTTGTTGACGCAGACCCCGTAAAACAGTGATGCTCCGGCATCACCCAATCGTTGGGTAGGGGATATCCATGGCCAAGACCGCCGCATCGCAGCAGGGTCGCACGTTCCTGGGCCACCCGCTCGGGCTGATGAACCTGTTCTTCACCGAGGCCTTCGAGCGCTTCAGCTATTACGGCCTGCGGGCCATGCTGATCCTGTACCTGGGCGATGCGGTCATCAACCACCGCGGCGGTCTGGGACTCGACGACAAGCAGGCGGCCGGCATCTACGCCCTGTACGTCGGGTTCGTCTATCTCCTGTCGCTGCCCGGCGGCTGGATCGCGGACCGCCTCATCGGCCAGCAGCGCGCCGTGTTCTACGGCGCCATCATCATCGCCTGCGGCCAGTTCGCCCTGGCGGTCCCCTCGGGCGGCCTGCCCGGCGCCTGTCTCGGCCTCGTGCTCATCGTGCTGGGGACGGGCCTGCTCAAGCCCAACGTCAGCGTGATCGTGGGCCAGCTCTACCCCGAGGGCGGCGTGCGCCGCGACGCGGGCTTCTCCATCTTCTATTCCGGCATCAACCTCGGCGCCTTCGTGGCGCCGCTGCCGGTGAGCTACGTGGCCGAGACCTACAACTGGCACTGGGGCTACCTGCTCTGCGGCTTCGTCATGCTGGGCGGCGCCGTGTGGTTCCGCTTCACCAAGCACTGGCTGGCGGGCGCGGGTTCGGAACCCAGCCGCAGCGGCGATGCGGCGCGGGACGTCGCCGTGCAGCGGCGCGGCTGGATCGCGGTGGCGGCCGCCATGGCCGCGCTGGCCCTGGGCGGCCTCGCGCTCTGGTCCGGTTGGTTCAGCTTCGACGTGAACACCGCTGCCGGCTACACCGGCGGCATGATCTTCTGCGCCGCGGTGCTGTTCTTCTCCTACATCCTGGCCTTCGGCGGCCTCACCACGGTGGAGAAGAAGCGGGTTGTGGTGATCTTCCTGTTGTTCGCCGGCGCTGCGCTGTTCTGGACCGGCTTCGAGCAGGCGGGCTCGTCCCTCAACATCTTCGGTGAGCGCTATACCGACCGCAGCGTGCTCGGCTTCGTGTTCCCGGCCGGCTGGTTCCAGAGCGTGCAGCCGTTCTTCATCATCACGCTCTCGCCGTTCGTCGGCTACCTGTGGATCCGCCTCGCTGCAAGGAACCTGAACCCCTCCACCCCGGTGAAGTTCGCCCTGGGGCTCATCATGATGGCGGTGGGCTTCATGGTGATGGTGGGCGCCGCCCACGTGGTGGCCCACGGCGCGCTGGCCTTGCCTTACTGGCTCATCGTGACCTACTTCTTCCATACGGTGGGTGAGCTCCTGCTGAGTCCGGTGGGCCTCTCCGCCGTCACCAAGCTCGCGCCGCCGCGCTACGTGAGCCAGATGATGGGCACCTTCTTCATGGGCTTGTCGCTCGGCAACGTGTTCGCGGGCCTCATGGGCGGCAAGCTCGACCCGAGCCAGATCGAGCAGATGCCGGACGTGTTCATGCAGATCGTGTATCTTGGCCTCGGCACGGGCTTCCTGTTCCTGGCGTTCAGCAAGCCGATACGCAGGCTCATCGGCGGCGCGGAATAGCCTGGGTTTTCTCCGAGACAAAAAGAAAGCCCCCGTCATCGGGGGCTTTCTGTCTCTGGCGTGGGGAGGCTCAGGCTTTCGCCAGGCGTTCCGTCCAGCGGTAGAGCAGGTACACCATGATCGCGAAGGCGATGCCGCCGATCCACAGGCCGGGGATGGCGAAGTCGTCGCCCATCACGCCGATGGGGAAGGGCTTCTCGGTGAACACCACCAGGGCCGTGAACACCACGCCCAGGATGCTCTCGCCCACGATCAGGCCCGAGGCCAGCAGCGTGCCGAGCTGCTTGGTGGCCTCCGCCTTGGGCTTGGACAGCCGGTCGGCGCGCTTCTCGAACCACCAGCCCACCACCGCGCCGACCGTCACCATCAGCGTGGACTGCGTCGGCAGGTAGATGCCGAGACCCACCGCCAGCGGCGGCAGGCGCAGCTTGCTGGTCTTGGACAGCACGATATCCACCACGATGCAGGCGACGCCGATGGCGGCGCCGATGCCCATCAGCTTCCACTTCTCCAGGTCCACCTCGATCACGCTCTGGGCCAGGGCCGAGATCAGGCCCGCCTGGGGCGCCGGCAGGGCGTGGATGCCCGCGCCGGGGGCGCCCAGGAAGCCGTAGGCCTTGTTCACCAGGTCCAGCACCGGCGCGATGACGAGCGCGCTCGCGACCACGCCGATCACCAGCGCCCACTGCTGCTTGGCGGGGGTCGCGTCCACCAGCTGGCCCGTCTTGAGGTCCTGCAGGTTGTTGTTGGCGATGGCAGCCACGTTGAACACCACCGCGGTCACGAACAGCGCGTAGGCCACCAGCGCCTTGCCCATCTCCGGCGGCAGCGCCGACTTCACGGTGAGCACCAGGAACATGGCGGTGATCGCCACCACCAGGATGCCGATGCCGGAGAGCGGGCTGTTGGAGGCGCCGATGAGGCCGGCCATGTAGCCGCACACGGTGGAGACCAGGAAGCCCACCACCACCACCACCACGATGCCGCCGATGGTGAGCAGCAGGGCGTGCTCGCCCAGGCCCGCGCCGTTGGCGAAGTTCCACAGCAGCCAGGCGATGGGCAGGATGCACAGCAGCGAGACGATGCCCACCTGGTCCACGGGGATGTCCAGTTCGGTGCGCGCCAGGGTGGCGCCCTTGCCGGTCTTGCGCGCCTTGGACGAGGCCATGGCGCTCTTGAGGCCGCCGATCACCGGCTTCACCAGCTTGATGAGGGTCCAGATGGCGGACACCGCGATGGCGCCGGCGCCCACGAAGCGCACGTAGTGGCTCCAGGTGCCCAGCGCGAAGCCGGTGGCGTCGCCCGCCGCCGGGTGCAGCGCGCTGAAGTGCGGCACGCCCCAGGCCCAGCCGATGAGCGCGCCCACGAACATGGCGACGCCCACCGTGATGCCCACCAGGTGGCCGATGCCGAACAGCGCGGTGGAGAGCGCGAAGTCGAAGCCGCTGGCGGGCGCGTCGTCGCCGTTGCCGAGGCGGAAGAAGCGCACCACGTCGCTGGCGAAGAGGCGTGTCTGCACCACCACCAGGAACAGCGCCGAGGCCAGCGAGCCCATCAGCACCGCCTTGAGGCCCTTGCCGCCGGATTCCACCGAGTCCTTGGCCTTGGACGAGGAGCCGGAGCCGACCTTGATCACCTCGGCGCAGGCGGTGCCTTCGGGGTAGGGCAGATCGGACTCGGTCACCAGCGCGCGGCGCAGCGGGATCGAGTACATCACGCCCAGGATGCCGCCGGTCACGCAGATGGCGGTCGACTCCCAGTACGGGAAGCCCGTCCACCAGCCGATCATGATGAAGCCCGGCAGCACGAAGATGATGGAGGACAGCGTGCCCGCCGTGGAGGCGATGGTCTGCACGATGTTGTTCTCCTGGGCGGTGGAGTTGCCCAGCCAGCGCAGCAGCGCCATGGAGATCACCACCGCCGGGATGGAGGTGGAGAAGGTGAGGCCGGCCTTGAGGCCGAAGTACACGTTCGCCGCCGTGAACAGCAGCGTCAGGGCGATGCCGATGATGACGCCACGGACCGTGATTTCCTTGAGCGCCGGGGCGCTGCCGGAGGACTTCTTCATGTGGGATTCCCGCTGTTCCGCGGCGTATGCCGGGGTTGGCGTAAAATACCCCATCCGTCCCCCGGTGTCTTGCCCCGAAGGCCTCCATGACCCGCGCCGCTCCCACGCGACTGCAGTTCGTCCTCGCTTTCGCCGTGGTCTATATAGTCTGGGGCTCCACCTTCCTCGCCATCCGCATCGGCGTCGCCGACCTGCCGCCGGCCTTCCTGGCGGGCGGCCGCAACACCCTGGGCGGAGTGCTGCTCATGGCCTTCGCCTGGTGGCGCACCGGCATGGCGCCCTGGCGCTCGCCTGACTGGGCCGTGGCCGTGGCCGTGGGCTTGACCATGATCGCCGTGGCCAACGGCTTCACCACCTGGGGCGAGATGTGGGTGCCTTCCAACCAGGCGGCGCTCATCTCCGTGTGCTCGGCCCTGTGGACCGCCTGGTTCGGCACCTTCGGCGCCCGCGGCCACGCCCTGAGCCTGCGTGCCAAGACCGGCCTCGCCCTGGGGTTCGCCGGCGCGGTGCTGCTGTTCATGCCGGGCCACGGTTTCAGCTTCGAGCACCTGGGCGCCCAGTGCCTGATCCTCGTCGCCACGCTCTCCTGGGCTGGCGGCGCCATGTGGGGCAGGTCGCGGGATGTCACCACGCCGCCGCTGATGCTGGCCTCCATGCAGATGCTGACCGGCGGCGTGGCCTTGCTGGTCGCGGGTCTCGTCACCGGCGAGGCGGGACAGCTGCAGTTCACGCTGAAGGGCGTTGGATCGGTGGTGTACCTGGCGCTGTTCGGCTCCTGTCTGGCCTACACCGCCTATATATGGCTGCTGCGCAAGGTCACGCCGGACAAGATCGCGACCATCGCGTACGTGAACCCGCTGGTGGCGGTGGTGCTGGGATGGGCGGTGCTGGGGGAGACGCTGAACGCGTGGCAGTTCATGGGGATGCTGGTGATGCTCTTCGGGGTGTTGCTGATTAGTACCCCGGCAGGAGCGTTCGCCAAGAAACTTCTGACAAGAGCGCGCTGATTTTCTTACCCGTCATTCCGGCGTAGGCTGGAATCCAGCTTCAGATTGGTGCGGCCTTCGGCCGCGGCCTTATCAAGAGGGCGCGTTCCGCCGCTCACACGGGCCCCTTTTCTTTGCTCGCCCAAAGAAAAGGGGCGAAAAGAAAGGGCGCCCCCGGGATGCCGGCCCGAAGCGGGCTGCCCTGCGCGCTTCCTTCGCTGCGGAGCCCCACACACGGCACGTCCCTGTGCCGCGTGTGGGGGCTCGCCATCCTGGCTTCGCCCCTTCGGGCTATCCTTGCTCAGTCCAGTGCTCGGCGGCATCCAGGGGTTTATAACCATTTCAGGGACGGTTAACTATGAAAGCTATTGAACTTGTGTGGGTAGAACCCATTCGTAAGCTAATAAAGTATGGCCTGGTATTTGCACTTTTAACGGCCGCAGTTTTCACTTTCAATCGATCCATTTTAAATTTCAATGCAACAATTGATGAAAATCTTTTTGCCGCGTACGGAAATTTCATTAGCGGCACAGTAGGCGTGCTTTTCTCTCTCGTTGGAATACTTTTGATTATTAAAAATCTAAAGGATCAAAGTGATTCTTTTTTAAAAAAGCAAATTGAAGATACGTTTTTTGAATTACTAAGAATTCAACGCGAAAATAGCAATGAAATATATTGGGGGGAGATCAGAAACAGGAGAGTTTTTGTAGAGTTGATAAACGAATTTAACCACTGCTATACAAGAGTTCTTCCGTTTAAGGGCCAGCATAAAATAGAGAATGACGAAGAGATTATTAACATCGCATATATGGTGTTTTTTTACGGTGCAATAGGGCTTTCTGCTAAAGAAGTTTTAGAGGAAAGGCTTGCCAAGAGATACGGTGCGAATTTTGTAAACGAGCTTATTAAAGCATTTACTTCTGCGCCATATAAAAAAGACAACAATTCCTTTTTTACCGGGCATCAGTCTAGGTTGGGGCACTATTACAGGCACTTATTTCAAACAGTCAAATATATTAATGATCAGCCTTCTTTAAAATATAAAGAAAAATATCAGTATGTGAAAACTCTGCGTGCGCAACTTTCAACTCATGAGCAAGTGCTATTTTTTCTGAATTCAGTTTCTGATTTAGGCAGAGTTTGGGAAAAGAAACCTGAAAAAACTGGTTCCGATTATCAATTAATCACAAAGTACAATCTCATCAAGAACATACCATCTGGCTATATTAAAGGCATAAAAACACGTGACTATTACCCAGATGTATTTTATGAAAGCGATGAGACTATGAGTGTGAAACGTGCGGAGTTGGAGCTGATTTATAAATAGCACCTAATCCGTATCGAACTGCTGCCACCATTCCAAGGCTGGCGGCTCGGGGGTCTTGGGCGTCGGCATGGCGAGGGCCTCGGGTTTGACCCGGTAGAGCACCATCGGGTCCTCGGCCCGCACTTTCATCACTTGCTCGAAGTACTTGGGGCTCGGTTCCGGCACGAACTTCACCGGGTCCTGCTCGCTGCCCAGCGGCAGGTACTTCTCGTTCACGAGGATGTAGTCGCCGGGCTTGATCTCGCCGCCCTGGATCTTCGCGTACAGCTCGCGGCTGGAGCGCACGTAGGGCATCGGGCCGCCCAGCTCATATAAGGTGAGCGCGCGCGGCCACTGGAAGCTCACGATGTCGCCGGGCCGGTGGTTCTGCGCCGCCTTGATCTTGCGGAATGCGGACTGGTGGGTGATGCGGTCATCGTCGTGCAGCGGCACCCACACCGCCACGCCCGCGGCGAAAACCGCGATCACGAACACGGCGAACCCGCCCAGGATGTTGCGCACCAGGCCGTGCAGCTTGTCGGTCTTGAACACGGGTTCGATGGCGGCGAGGCCGAGCAGCGCCAGCGCCGGCGCCGCCGGCAGGATGTACTTGCTCTGCTTGGAGGCGGAGAGGGTGAAGAACAGCACCGTCCACAGGCTCCAGATGATGAGCAGGCGCCAGCGGAACTCGCGGCGCGCATAGCGGAAGCCGTAGTAGAGGCCGAACGGGATCAGCACGCACAGCGGCAGGAGGTCGCCCCACAGGGTGTGGGCATACAGGTACCAGGGCTGCTGGTGGTCGAAACCCACGAAGAAGCGCGTGAAGTTCTGGTACACCAGCACCGCGCGCACGAAGTCCCAGTTCACGGTCAGCCCGGCGGCGATGTACCAGGGTACGATGCCCACCAGCGACAGCAGCACGCCGCGCACCGGCGACAGGCGCCACAGTTCCCTGAGGCACCAGCCCAGCCGGTAGGCGAGGCCGCGCGGCTCGCCGGTGTCCGGCTGCAGGCTCATGAGGCCGGTGGCCAGGATCTCCAGGCCCATGGCCGGCAGCGTCACGGCGATTCCCACCGGGCCCTTGGCGGCGGTGGCGAGCGCGACCCCGAGCCACATCTCCCAGGGGAACCGGCGCAGCGGCGGGTCGGTGCGGATGCGGATGTAGCCGGTGAAGGCCACCAGCGTGCCGAAGATCAGCAGCGAGTCGGACTGGGCGGTGAAGAAGTTGTAGATGACCGCCGGCATGGCGGCGCCGGTGAGCGGCAGCAGCCACTTCGGCCAGGTGGGGAACAGCTCCTTCTGCAGGCGGCCGAGCCAGACCACCCATAGGAGCAGCGCCACGTAGCCCGGCAGGCGCACCGCCGCGTCGATGGGCAGGCCGAAGAACGCGCCCGCCAGCGAGAGCCAGAAGTACAGCGGCGGGTACTCGATGTAGGGCGTGCCGTTCTTGATGGGGATCAGGAACTCGTGGCGCGCCAGCATCTCGCGCACCGCCTCGGCGAAGCGCGGTTCCATGGAGGGCACGGGGCCGTGGTTGAACATCGACAGGACGCACAGCGTCCCGAGCACGACGAGCAACCAGTGGAGCGCGGTTATTTTCTTGATTGGTGGCATCGGGCGCTTCCGCGGGGATGGCCCATGATACCAATGCCTGTGCCATCATCGGCACATGAACTACCGCCACGCCTTCCACGCGGGCAACTTCGCCGACGTGGTGAAGCACACGCTGCTGATCCTGCTGCTGGAGGCGCTGGGCAAGAAGCCTGCCCCCTGGGCCTACCTCGACACCCACGCCGGGGCCGGTGCCTTCGACCTCGCCTCCGAGGCGGCCAAGCGCACCGGCGAGGCCGCGGGCGGCATCGGGCGGCTGTGGCCGGCCCGGGGCACGCTGCCGGCGGCGGCGGAGCGGCTCTGCGCCCTGGTGGCGGAGCTGAACCCCGGCGCCGGCGCCGCGGGCCTGCCGCGGGTCTATCCCGGCTCGCCACGGGTGGCCGCGAGCCTCGCGCGCCCGGGAGACCGGCTGCTGCTGGCGGAGCTGCACCCGGAGGAGGCTTACCTCCTGCGCGGCGAGTTCATGGGCAACAAGGCGGTGGCCGTGCACGAGCGGGACGGCTACGAGATGCTGCAGGCGCTCACGCCGCCGAAGGAGCGGCGCGGGCTGGTGCTGATGGATCCGCCCTACGAGAAGCCGGACGAGTTCAGCCAGGCTGCCGCCGCGCTGGAGGCCGCCCATGCGCGCTGGGCCACGGGCACGTACGCCCTCTGGTATCCCATCAAGGACGACAGCGCCAAGCGCCGTTTCCTGCGCCGGGTGGAGCAATCAGGGCTTCGCAAGGTGCTGCTCGCCGAACTCAGCTTGCCGGTCCAGGCGGACGCCCTCTATGGCACCGGCATGCTGGTGGTGAACCCGCCCTGGCAGTTCGACACGGCCGCCCGGGAGCATCTGCAGGCCTTGGCGCCGCTGCTTGGCGCTGATCACACAGAAGTGCGTTGGCTGGTCCCAGAGTAGGTGCGCCGCTTGACAAATGACCCATGGTCAGTAAATGATGACCCAGGGTCATTTTAGAGCGACTTCCATGGGCAAGCACCGCGCCGTCACCGACGTCCAGAAAGGAGCGCGCCGCGCCGCGATCCTCGAAGTCGCATCGCGGCTTTTCACCACCACACCCTACGACTCCCTCAGCATGGCGGAGACCGCGGACGCCGCCGGCGTCGCCAAGGGCACCTTGTACCTCTACTTCCAGAGCAAGGAGGAGCTGTTCCTCGCCATCTGCAGCGAACAGCTCGCCGCCTGGTTCGACGAGATGGATGCAGGCCTGCGTCAGACCGGCGACACCAGCGTGGCGGGGTTCCTGAAGCTCCTCGGCGACTCGCTGGTGAGCCGCCCCGAGCTCCTGCGCCTCATCGCGATCCTGCACACCAAGCTCGAAGCCAACGTGAGCCCCGGGACCGCGCGCGATTTCCGCACCTGGCTGGAGGAGCGCCGCCGCGCCACCGGGCTCCTGCTTGAGCAGCGGGCGCCGTTCCTCAAGCCCGGCCAGGGCGCGGTGCTGCTGCGGCAGATCGACGCGCTGGTGATCGGCTTCCAGCACCAGGCGGAACCCCTGGGCGGCATGCGCGAGGCCCTGGCGTCGCCGGACATGGCGGCGCACAAAGTGGATCTGCGCGACTCGCTGCTGCGCACCATCAATACACTTCTCACCGGCCTCGCCTATGAGTCCAAGTATGGGAAGTGAAGCCTGATGTCCGGCCCCCAGATCAGCGCGCACCTGTTCGGTCCCGATGACTATCGCGTCATGCCCTGGAAGAACGGCCGCGGCGCCACCACCGAGCTCGCGATCCACCCCGCCGGCGCGGCGCTGGACGGCTTCGACTGGCGCCTCAGCATCGCCGACGTGGTGGAAGACGGCGACTTCTCCCGCTTCCCCGGCTACGACCGCACCCTCGTGGTCGCGGAAGGGCGCGGCATGGAACTCGAGTTCGACGGCGCCTCGGCGCCGCAGCGCCTCGCTGGGCCCGGCAGCCTGGCGCTCTTCTCCGGCGACTGGATCACCCGCGGGCGGCTGCTGGCCGGCCCGGTGCGGGACTTCAACGTCATGAGCGCGCGTGAGCGCGTGCACCACGAATGCGAGGTGCTTAAGGACGCGCCGGTGGAGTTCGTCTGGGAGCCGGGGCGCGAGACGCTGTTCTGCCACGCCATCGCCGGCAACCTGATACTGAAGATGCGTGGCAGCGCGGAGTGGAGGCTGGAGCCGCGCCAGAGCCTCTCGCTCTCGGCGCAGCCGGACAGTCCCGGCTTCTCCCAGCTCATGGTGATGCCCCACGCGCGCCAGACCCTGGCGGTGGTGGTGCGGCTGCGCCGGATTTGATGAGGCCGAGCGCTCTCTACCGTTGAGCGGCCTGGGCCGTGAGGCCGCGCGTGGCCACCGGCGCCGGCGCGTTGCCGCGCTGCAAAAGGCCGCGCGCCAGGAACAGCTCGATGCGCTCGAAGGGGATGCGGTCGCCCGCATCGCTGCCGTAGTAGGTCTCCACGATGCGGCCCTGCTCGTCGATGAGGAAGTCCGCCGGCATCAGGTTGTTGGTGTTGAGGCCCGCCAGCCCCACCAGGCGCAGGCCCTTCACCAGCGTCGGCACCCGCGTCACCACCGCCTTGAGCTTGCGCAGCAGCGAGCGCTCGATGCCGTAGAGCCGGTGCGTGGTCGCGTCCGGATCCGCCACCACCCGGAACGGGCGCGGATGGCGCGCCACGAAGCGCAGCACCTCCGCCTGGGAGGAGCCGAACACCGCCACCACGTCCAGGCCCAGCGCCAGGAGGCCCTTGTGCTGCTGGGTGAGCTCGTAGATGCGGTAGTTGCAGAACGGGCAGGCCGCGTCGCGGAAGAACGAGAGCAGCGTGCGCCGGCCGGTGCCGCCGATGACGACGGGATCGCCGTAGATGTCCGTGAGCCGGAGCGGCGGGGCCGCGCTGGGAGCTGAGAGTCGCATGGGATCGTCCTCGGGTCAGGCGGCGCGGGCCGCGGGTTCCTCGAGCGTGAACGGATGGCCGGCGGCGACGGGCTGGTCCTCCAGCACGCGGAACACGCAGCGCCGGTCGCCGTCCTGGAAGCGTTCGTCGCGCACCACCCGCACGCCCAGGAGGCGCGTCAGGGTGTTGAGGGTGATGGAGCAGAGTTGCGGGCGGCGCATCGCCACGTTCAGGAACGGGCAGTTGCGCTCCACCAGCGTGTAGCCGCGGGCGTCCTTGCGCACCGAGGTGTGCGGATCTTCCTCGAAGTAGATGCCCTTGAGCGCCTTGATGCGCTCCGGCAGCGTCTTGCCTGCGAGCCGCGGCTCCCACAATCTCACCTGCTGCTCGGTGATGCTGGCCAGGAGCTTCACCAGCGCCTCCTGCCCGAGCTGGTCCGCCACCGCGTCCACCAGCGTCATGGAGAGCGCGTCGTAGTTCTTGGGGAACATGTGGTCGCCGGCGGGGGTGATCTGGAAGCTCACCGCCGGGCGTCCGGCGCCTTCCGCGGCCTGGTGGCCGCAGCGCGCGATCCACCCCTCCGCCTCCAGCAGCTGCAACTGCTGGCGCGCGCCCTCGCGGGTCACGCCCAGGTGCTCCGCCACCTCGCCGGCGGTGGCCTCGCCCTGCCGCTTGATGAACTGCATGATGAGCCGGCGCGAGTCCGGGGTGGCGGGACGTGTTTTCATGGCTGCGGTGGTCGGTTCTGGCCGATGCCGAAATCGTACACCAGCCGCGCGCCGGCATAGGCGCCGAATGCGAGCAGCAGGAAGCCGGCGGCCGACAGCGCCAGGGCGCCCACCGCCTCAGGCGGGGAAGGCTCACCCTGTTGCGGCCGGAACAGCAGCGTCACCACGAACAGGCACCAGGCCGAGCCCACCAGGAGGAGATGGCGCTGCGCCACCGGCTGCGCCGGGTGTTCGGCGGGCAGCGCCATCAGGTCCATGAGGCCGGCGCACAGGGCGAGCAGGCCCATGGCGACGCCGAGGGCGATGCACCAGAACGCCGCGTGCCACCAGGCCGGGCCATGCGTCAGCAGGTATCCCAGGTCCAGCACCGGCGCCAGCGTCCAGCAAACGACCGGGAAGTGCACCAGCGCGGGGTGCACGGGATGTCCGCCGAGGCGCAGGCCCTGCATGGCGTGGCCTCAGGCCGCCGGAGCCTGAGCCTGGACGATCGAGACCAGCAGCGTCAGGAAGCCGATCACGGCCACCAGCGCGTGCACCACGATCACCGCGCGCGGATGCTGCTGCTTCTTGATGTGGAAGGTGAGCAGGTAGAAGCCGCCCAGCGCCGCCACCAGGAGCACGATGAGCGCGATGCGGGCCGTGCCGCCGCCCAGGCCCGCCATCACCCCGACGATGAGCAGCACGAGGCCGGTGGCGCCGAACAGGCCGTGCAGCACCGCGACCGGCACCGGCAGGCTCTGGCCCTTGAAGCTGCGCACCGCCAGGAACAGGCCGCCCAGGGCGCCCAGCGCGAAGAGGACCGCCGCATAGATCAGGAACATGGATATCTCCCCTATTAAGCAAGTTATGACTTGGTGAATATAGCACGCCTATGGCCGCCGTCAATGCCCCGGATCACCGGGGCACGCTGCGGCCGCAGGCCTCCAGGGGCGGGGATCAGTAGGCGTCGCGGGGGCGGTAGAGGGGGAACAGCGAGGTCTCCTCGAACTCCAGGCGCTGCTGGAACTCCGCGATGGCCTCGTCCAGCTCGCGGCCGAAGCGCCTGAGGTTCGCGTCCCCCACCGGGATGCTGAGGTAGTGCTGCAGGAAGCCTGACACCATGCGCTCGGTGTGGGCGGCACTGGCGTGCATGCTGCGTACCAGGGTGGAGTCGTGGTCCTTGATGTGGCGTTCGATGTAGGCGAAGCAGCGCCCGCTCTTGCGCTGCGCGTGCTGCTTGAGCTCGGTGTGGAACTGGTTGAGCAGCGGCTTGATCACCTCGTAGCGCCGCACCTTGGCGGCCTCGCGCACGCTCTGCAGCATGGCGCGCAGGATGCGGTGCTCGTCCATCAGCATGGGGACGAGGTTCGGGTCGTAGGGCAGCGTAGTGTCGTCGGGCGCCACCGGGGTGCTGGCCGGAGCGGGCTCGCCGCGCGAGAAGAAGCTGAGTCGCATGGTGTCCACCTCAAGGTGCCCGGAAGGCACCGGCGGCGCGGATTATCCGCATCCGGTCCCAGGGAGATAAGGGCAGAATTGCCTAAATAATCGGCCAACCCGGCCGTTCTCGCGGTGAAGCCACGGTGGGTTGCGAGTGAACTGACCGGCCCCGGGGGGGTCATATTCCCCGGTACTAACGGAAGGGACCGCCATGCGCCTCAGCCTGCTCGCCGCCAGCCTGCTTGCCACCGCCGCCTCCGCCGACGTGGTGCCCTGGCAGCCGGCACACATCTCGAGCCCGCTGTTCGAGTCCCATGCCGCCTTCGACCCCAAGGCCCGGGATATCTACTTCGTGCGCAGCTCCAAGGACTTCAGCGGCTGGCGCATCCTGGTGAGCCACTGCGGGGCGGACGGCTGGTCCGAGCCCGCGCCGCCGCCCTTCGCCGGCGACGGGGTGGAGGCGGATCCCTGGTTCACGCCGGACGGGTCCAGCCTCTACTTCATCTCCACCCGCTCCACCGACGGGGTGGTGCAGCCCAAGAACCTGGACATCTGGCGCATGGACCGGGACACCGCCGGCAAGTGGGGCACGCCGCGGCGCCTGCCGGAGCCCGTCAACTCCGCCGGTGCCGAGTGGTTCCCGCGCCTCGCGAAGGACGGCTGGCTCTACTTCGGTTCCAGCCGCGCCGGAGGCCAGGGCAAGAACGACATCTGGCGCGCGCGGCAGGACGCCTCCGGCAAGTGGCAGGCGGAGGACCTGGGTCCCGCCATCAATACCGCCGACGACGAGTACGAGCCCCTGCCGGCGCCGGACGGCAAGCGCATGGTGGTCATGGCGGCGGACGGACTCTATGAGTCCCTGAGCGACGGCAAGGGCGGCTGGCTCCCGAAGCACAAGCTCGGGCCGGACGTGGACGTGAACGGCAGCGAGATCGGCGCGGCCTTCTCCCCCAGCGGCCGCTCCATGCTGTTCGCGCGGGACGTGAAGGGCGATCTCTCCGGCGAGTTCTTCCTGCAGCGCGCCGCGCCGCCGGAGGACTGGCCGCCGAGCTGCCCGGTGAAGCCCCGCTGAAAAAGAGAAGGCCCGACGATGTCGGGCCTTCTTCATTCCATCCCTGTGAAGTTTAAGCCACGTGCGGCCAGAGCCACATGAACACCGCGGCCATCACCAGCGAGTACAGCAGCGCGTCCACCAGGTCCTTGGACGCCGCCTTCCAGGGCTGGCCGTACCAGATCACCATCGGGAAGATGCCGAGGCCGAAGGCCATCAGGCCGGCGGTCGTGATCACGCGGAACACGTGCATGGGCGCGTCGCCCGCGGGGAGCGTGATGCTGCCGAGGTAGCCGGCGAACACGGCCGCCAGCAGGCAGAACGCGAACCACAGGCCCAGGCTCTTGCCCATGTTGAACATGCCGTTGGCACGCACGATCATGAAGCCCACCGGGCCTTCGGTGAACTTCTGCAGCGTGGCCGGATCCTTCATGGTCTCGGGCGGGCAGTAGGGGACCATGTACATGCCGGGCGCCGGGCTGCCCTTGCGGATGGCGGCGCGCACCTCGTCCTCGTTGGAGAACTTGTGGTAGTCGGGCCGGTGCCAGAACTGCAGCACCATGTGCACGATGCTGCTGGCGGCGAAGACGCCGATGGCGGCCACCACGATGGGCAGCCAGAGCTGGGCGAGTGAGACCATGGCGGGACTCCCTTGGGATCTGTTATGGGACCGACGGATTCTACCCCCGCCGCCGCCCGCCGGAGGGACTATCTGCCGAGGCTGCGGCCGCCCGGCACTTCGTTCAGCAGCAGCCAGTACAGGCCGAGCTGGCTCACCACCTTGGCGAACTCCGCGAACACCACCGGCTTCCTGACGTAGCTGTTGGCGCCGCTCTTGTAGCTGCGCACTATGTCCTCCTCCTCGCTGGAGGAGGTGAGCACCACCACCGGGATGCTGCGGGTGCGATCGTCCTTGCGCATGCGGTTCAGCACGTCGATGCCGTCGAGCTTGGGCAGCTTGAGGTCCAGCAGCACCACCGCCGGCATGCGCGTGGTATCGCGCTTGGCGAACGGGCCGGCGCCGAACAGGAAGTCCAGCGCCTCCACGCCGTCGCGCACCACGTGCACGTCGTTGGCGAGGCCGGCATCGTGGAGTGAGCGCAGCGTCATCTCCTCGTCGTCCGGGTTGTCCTCCACGATCAGGATCATCATCTCTTCCATGTCAGTCCTCATGCAGTAGCGCTCACGCCGGCGCGCGCGGCGGCTCGCCGCGGTCCTCGTTCACCGTGAAGAAGAAGGTGGCGCCCTTGTCGGGCTTGGCCTGGCACCAGATGCGGCCGCCGTGGCGCAGCACGATGCGCTGCACGGTGGCGAGGCCGATGCCGGTGCCCGGGAACTCGTGCACGCCGTGCAGCCGTTGGAACGCGCCGAACAGCTTGTCGGAGTAGGCCATGTCGAAGCCGGCGCCGTTGTCGCGCACGAACATCACCTGCCGCGCGCCCTCCTGCATCATTCCGAACTCGATCTTCGCCTCCAGCACCTTGGACGTGAACTTCCAGGCGTTGCCGAGGAGGTTCTCCAGTGCCACCCGCACCAGCCTGGGGTCCGCGTCCACCGTCACGCCGTCCCAGACCGAGTACTGCACCTTGCGCTCCGGCTCGCGCTGCTGCAGGTCCTCCAGCACCCCGTGGGCGATCGCGCTCACGTCCACTTCCTGGCGCCTGAGTTCGAGGCGCGAGATGCGGGAGAGGCTCAGGAGGTCCTCGATGAGCTGGCCCATGCGCACCGCGCCGGCCTTGATGCGCATGAGGTAGCCGCGCATCTTCTCCTCGACCTTCTCGCCGTACTCCAGCAGCAGGGTCTGGCTGAAGCCGTCTATCGCGCGCAGCGGCGCGCGCAAGTCATGGGACACCGAGTAGGAGAACGCCTCCAGCTCGCCGTTGGCCTCCTGCAGCTTGCGGGTGCGCTCCTCCACCCGAGCCTCCAGTTCCACGTTGAGGCGGCGCACCTCGTCCTCGGCGCGGCGGCGGTCGTCGATGTCGGTGAGGGTGCCGATCCACTCGCGGAACGCGCCGCCGGCGTCGAACACCGCCACCGGCCTCAGGGAGACGATGCGGTACTGCGCGCTGGAAGCCTGCCACAGGCGGAACTCCGCCTCGAAGGTCTCGCGGGTACGGATCGCGTGGGCGATGCTCCGCTCCAGCGCCGGCAGGTCGTCGGGGTGGAAGGCCTTGCGCCAGCCCTTGCCCCGGTACTCGTTGCCGGACTGGCCGGTGTAGGCCTCCCACGAGGCCTGCTCGCCCTCGAACTCCCAGTCCCGGTTCGCCACCCACACCACCGTGGACAGGGTCGAGACCAGCGCGCGGTAGCGCTTCTCGCTGTTGCGCAGCGCCTGCTCGGCGCCCTCGCGCTCGGTGATCTCGTGGGCCAGGTCGCGGTTGGAGGCCTCCAGCGCGTCGGTGCGGCCGCCGATCTCGGTGAGCATGCGGTTGAAGGCGTCGGCGAGGTAGCCGATCTCGTCGTCGGTGCTCTTCTGCGCGCGCACCGAGTAGTCGTCCTTCTCCACCACCTGCTGCGAGAGGCTGGCGATGGCGAGGATGGGCTTGGTCACGGTGGCCTGCAGCCAGGTGGAGAGCAGCAGCGAGATCAGCATCGCGAGGCTCCCCACCGCCAGCACGATGCCGAGGTAGCTGCGCACGCGCTGCAAGAGGTCGTAGTGGGCGTGCAGGTAGATGGTGCCGATGATCTCGCCGTTGTCGATGATGCGGCGGTTGGCGGTGATCTCCTGCCCGTCGAAGCGCACCTCGTCCGCGCCGGGCAAGGGCGGGAACTCCGCCGTCCCGCCGCCGCGGATGTAGCGGCCGAAGACCGCGCCCTTGGCGTTGTAGAGGGCGGCCGCGTCGATGATGGGGCGCGCCTGCAGCAGGGCCAGGTTGTCGTTCGCCACCTTGGCGTCGTCGAACTGCAGCGCCGGCAGGCAGGCGCGGCCGATGAGCTCGGCCTGCGTCGAGAGGTCGTGGCTCAGGGTGTCGCGCACGGTGTGCAGGTCGTAGGCGAGCAGCGAGCCGCCGGTGACCAGGAGCGCCGCCAGGGTGGTGAACAACACCCCCACGAACAGCTTGCGTCGCACCGACCTGAACTGGAAGAGCGATCTCACTGCCTGGAGGCCCCGCTCACGGAGTGCGCCACCGACAGCAGCAACGAACTCAGCTTGAGGCTGCTCTGCTGCACCATATCCAGGTCCACGTCGAAACGGACGCGGTCGTCCACCACCACGAAGGTCATATCGGCGCCGCGGCCCAGCCCATCCGGCCCTTCGGTGACCGCCAGCGTCCAACGGCCACGGGCCGCGTCCAGCAGGGACTGGCTGCCCGGCGTGCCGGCGGCGACGAACAGGATGTGCAGGCCGCTTATCGTGTCTCCGGGCCGCACGCGTTTCACCACCACCGGCCGGTTGCCGATGCTGCGGCCCTCCACCAGCGCGCCGAGGTTCGCGGCCAGCGGGTCGGAACCCGCCACGCCGATGACGATGGGACTGTTGGGCGAGGCGAAGGCCTGGTCCGGCCAGGTCACGTAGCCGCCGAACTTGTAGAGGTAGGCGGCCTCGATGCGTTGCTGGGCGTCGATCTCCTGGTCCTGCGCGATGGCGAGCGCCGGCAGCGCCGCCAGCAGCGACGTGCAGGCCAGCAGCCGGCAGAGCCAGCTGCGATGCATCGCGCTCAGGAACGCCACGTCAGCCTTAGGTAGTAGCTGCGGCCGAACTCTGCGGTGCCGGTGGGGCCGAACTCGATGTGCGAGGGGCCGAACAGGTTGAATGCGGCGAACGAGAGCTCGAAGTTACGGCCGAGGTCCATCCCCAGGCGCATGCTGCCCACGGTGTAGGCGGGCACCATCGGATCCGGCAGCGCGCCCACGTGGCGCACCGTCACGTCCAGTTCCATGCCGCTGCTGAAGTCGTAGGAGGAACGCAGGCTCCACTGGTTGTGGGGGTCGTTGCCCTCGGGCGGGATGCTGCTCGGCAGCGACTGCGGCTGGAGCGTGTGGCTTTCCCTAAGCGCGCTGAACCCGGCCTGGAAGCGCCAGTTGTCCAGCGGCTTCCAGGTGGCCCAGGCGCTCATGCCGGTGGTGCTGCTGGTCATGCCGTTGCCGAAGGTCACCTGCAGCGGCACCGCCGTGACCACGTCCGTGGTGCGGATGTTGTCGGAGTAGTCGTGGTACACGTTCACCGCGTAGGACCACTCCGGCGCAGGCTGCGAGCGCATGCCGGCCTCGTAGACCTTCACCACCTCGGACTCGAAGTTCTGGTTGCCCACCAGGAAGTAGGGCGGGTTCTGCGGCGAGTAGAGGTCCGCATCCAGGCGCGAGGGCGAGCGCACCGCGCGCGAGACCGCGGTCCACAACAGCGTGTTGTCGGTCGCATTCCAGGCCAGGCGCAGGTTCGGCAGCGTCTCGGTGCCGGTGTAGGGGTTATGCTCCAGCCTGAGGCCCACGATACCGCGCAGCGAGGCGGTCAGTGCGGTCTCGTTCTGGGCGAACAGGCTCTCCCAGGACTGGTTCACGCTGGCCGGGATGAAGTTCAGGCCTGAGGTCGGCGCCGGCTGGAAGTCATCCATCACGTAGCGGTAGCTTGCGCCCCAGGTCAGGGACTGCGCCCCCACCGGCGGCAGCGCCTGCTGGAACTCCGCATTGGCGATGTCCTCGCGGTCGGTGTAGTT
Source organism: Gammaproteobacteria bacterium (assembly GCA_036383255.1). NCBI lineage: Bacteria > Pseudomonadati > Pseudomonadota > Gammaproteobacteria > Gammaproteobacteria bacterium. The sequence continues at coordinate 23,356 of DASVOS010000003.1, forward strand.
GTTGGGCTGGTCGCGCAGCACGTGGTCCAGGTAGGTCAGCACCGAGAGGTCTGAGCCGCCGGACAGCTTGTTCTGCCAGTGGTTCGAGAGGTTCGCGCCGGAGATGCGGATGCCCTCACCCAGCGGGTTGTCCTCGTCGCGTTTGTAGGCGTCGCCCTGCAGCGTGTCCTGGTGCTCGAGGCCGGTCCAGTCGGTGCGGAACCCGGCCTGCGCCAGGTTCTGGGCATCCGGCATATCGAGGCCGGTATTGGTGTGGTTGTTGGCGTCGGCGCTCATCATGCCGTACACGCGGTAGCTGCCGCTCTCCAGCTCGCCGCCGTAGCGGGCCTCGGCGTTGCCGCCGTGCCGGCCGCCGCCGGCTGCGGCCAGCGTGCCGCCCGTGGCCTGGGCCTTGCGGGTGATGATGTTGATGATGCCGTTCACGGCGTTGGTGCCCCACAGCGTGCCTCCGGGGCCGCTCACCACCTCGATGCGGTCCACGTCCTCCAGCATCACGTTCTGGGCGTCCCAGAACGTGCCCGAGAACAGCGGCGAGTACACGATGCGACCGTCGATGAGCACCAGCATCTTGTCGGTGGTGGCGGAAGTGGCGCCGCGCGCGCCGATCGCCCAGGTCTGGTTGTTGGCGTCCGCCACCTGCAGGTTCGGCGCCAGGCGCAGCGCGCCCAGCAGCGTGCGCGCCCCGGTGCGGCGGATGTCGTCGTTGGTGATCACGTAGATCGCCGCCGCGGCGTTCGCCAGGGGCTCGGGCCGCTTGGAGACGGACGTCACCGGCAGGTTCGCCAGTTCCTCCAGCGAGAGGTCCGCCAGCGCGGTCTCCTGTGCGCAGGCGGCCGGCGCGTGCGCGAGCCCGAGCGCCAGCAGCGCGGCGCTGATCGCGTACGCGAGCTTGAGATGGTTCGGGATGGACTCTGGCATGCGTCCCATACACGCCTCGCTTTCGTTGTGCGCCACTCCCCAGCGGCGGTTGTTATAAGGCTTGATCGCGTGACGGATCGGCTCTGGACCCTTTTATGTCACGTACACGCGATTATGCGGTGCGCGTGGAGCGCGCCGTATCGGGTGATTACCCGAGAGGTTATGTAATGGGGATTACGGATACCCTCCCTGGACCCCGCGGACCGAGCATAGCCCCATCATGGGCCGCCGGGAAGTACCGCCTTGGGCCGGCTCACGGCATCGCCGTCGCCGCTCCTGAGGGCCTGGAACACCAGGGTCGAGGCCACCGTGAGCACGCCGAGCACCAGGAAGCCCTCGTGGATGCCGTGGATCATCTGTGCCGGGTCCGCGTGGAAGCGGTCCGGGATGAAGGCGGCCGTCACCAGCGAGGCGCAGGCCACGCCGAAGCTGATGGACAACTGCTGCAGCGTGCTGGCGAGGGTGCTGGCCCCGCTGGTCTGGCGCGCGGTCACGTCGGCGTACACCAGCGTGTTCATGCTGGTGTACTGCAGCGAGGCGAAGAAGCCGTAGGCGAACACGTAGAACACCACCAGCGGCACCGGCGTGTCAGCGCCGATGGTGGCGAACAGCGCGATCATGACGCCGATCATCAGCGTGTTCGCCATCAGCACGCGCCGGTAGCCGAAGCGCGTGAGGATCTTCGGCATGGTGAGCTTGAGGCTCATGGCCGCGAAGGCCTGCGGCACCAGCATGAGCCCCGACTGCAGCGGCGTGAACCCCAGGCCCACCTGGTACAGCAGCGGGAACAGGAACGGGATGCCGCCCATGCCGAGGCGCGTCACGAAGCCGCCGCTCACCGCGGTGCGGAAGGTGCGCACGCGGAACAGCGCGAGCCTGAGCAGCGGGTGGGAGAGGCGCAGGGTGTGCAGGCCGTAGCCCGCCAGCAGCGCCGCGGAGATGGCGAGCAGGCTCAGCATCTCGCGCCCGCTCAGGCTGTGCTCGCCGAACACCTCCAATACATAGGAGAGCAGGGCGATGCCCGAGCCGAACAGGATCAGGCCGACGAGGTCCAGCGGCGTGCGCTTCGTCTCCCGGTAGTCCGGCAGGTAGCGGTACACCAGGTACAAGCCCGCCAGGCCGATGGGTATGTTGATGAAGAAGATCACGTTCCACGGCAGGTAGCTCACGATCAGCCCGCCCGCCACCGGGCCCAGCATGGGGCCCACCAGGCCCGGGATCGCGATGAAGCTCATGGTGCGGATGAGCTCGGAACGGCCGAAGGTGCGCACGATGGCGATGCGGCCCACCGGGATCATCATGGCGCCGCCGGCGCCCTGCAGCACGCGGCAGGCCACCAGTCCGTGGATGTCCGTGCACAGGCCGCAGAGGAACGAGCCCAGGGTGAAGATGCCGATGGCGGCGGCGAACACCCGGCGCGTGCCGAAGCGGTCCGCGACCCAACCGCTCACCGGTATGAACACCGCGAGGCTGAGCGTGTAGCTCGAGAGCACCGCCTTCATGCTGAGCGGCACCACCTGCATGGCCGCGGCGATGGCGGGCGCCGCGGTGTTGAGGATGGTGGTGTCCAGCGACTCCATGAAGAACGCCACCGCTACCAGCCAGGGCAGCAGCCGCCGGCTGAGCGCGGAGACGGGAGGGGCGCCGGGGCGGGTGACGGGCTTGGCGGTATCCATGGGTGTGCCCGTCAGGATACCGCGCCGTCACGGGCGGCGCCGTGATGCCGCGAAAGGTAAACCGGCCGGCCGCTTCAGCCCGCGGGCGGGAGCGGCAAGTGGTGGTCCACCAGCAGCGCGGCGAACAGCAGCGCGAGATACCAGAGGGAGAAACGGAAGGTGCGCAGCGGCAGCCGTTCGTCTTCGCTGGTCTTGAGGCGCCAGGCCTGCCACAGGAACAGGCCGCCCAGCACCAGCGCGGCGATGAGATACAGGAGGCCGCTCATGCCGATGGCGAAGGGCAGGAGGCTCACCGCCGCCAGCAGCAGCGTGTAGAGCAGGATCTGCAGCTTGGTGTGCGCCACGCCGCGGGTCACCGGCAGCAGGGGCAGGCCCGTCTTGGCGTAGTCTTCGCGGCGGTGGATCGCCAGCGCCCAGAAGTGCGGCGGCGTCCACACGAAGATGATGAGGAAGAGCGCGAGCGCGCCCGGGTCCACGTGCCCGGTGGCTGCCGCCCACCCGAGCAGCGGCGGCGCGGCGCCCGCGGCCCCGCCGATTACGACGCCCTGGGCCGAGGCGCGCTTCAGGTACACCGTGTATATCACGGCATAGCCCACCAGCGAGACGAACGTGAGCCATGCCGTGAGCGGGTTCACCTGCCACGCCAGCAGCGCGCTTCCCGCCAGCACCAGGGCCGCGGCGTACCCCAGCGCCTGCACCTGCGTCAGCCTGTGCATGGGCAGCGGCCGGTGCCGGGTGCGGTGCATCAATGCGTCGATGCGCCGGTCCAGCACGTGGTTGACCGCTGCGGCGCCGGAGGCCGCGAGCGCGATGCCGAGCGTGCCGAACACCAGCCCCGGCAGCGGCGGCCAGCCCGGCACCGCCAGGAACATGCCCACCACCGCCGTGAACACGATGAGCGAGACCACCTTGGGCTTGCCGAGCTCCAGGTAGTCGCGCCAGGCGGCGCGTTCCCCGGCGAGGCTGCCGGTCACGATGGGGGAAGGGGCGCTCATCAGAAGGTGTAGACCAGCCGCAGGCGGTCCTCCACGAAGGTGTTGCGCCCGCCGAAACCGCTGCGGAACACCAGGTCGTCACCCAGGGACCAGTCGCCGCCGCCGGGCTGCACCGCGAAGCCCAGGTCCAGCTCGTTGCCGGACTGGTCCGGCACGAGCTGCCCGCCCAGCAGGCTGTCGCCGGAGAAATGCGCCGGGCCGCTGTAGTCGTAGAGCGAGCCGTTGGCGCCGTAGTCCGCCACGTAGTGCATGAGCCGCAGGTAGCTGGATGCGTGCTTGCCGGGGTCGCAGTCCACCTGCACGCCGAAGCCGCGGCCCGGCCCCAGGTCCTCCAGCCCCACGTCGGTGGCGTCGTCGTAGAGCACTCCGCTCAAGTCGGTATAGGCGTGCAGCAGGCCGCCGTCGCGGAAGCTGCCGGGATGGTCCGGCGAATACTCCGCGAGCAGCAGCACGTCGCCCTTCGGCAGGTTCAGGCCCAGCTTCAGGCCATAGAGATCCGCGTCCACCGGTCCGGCCCGCGCGGCACCGGTATCGCCCTCCGTCGTGTATTGCAGCGCCAGCATCGGCCGCGGACCGTCGCCGCCCCACTTGGCGCCCTGCCAGCCCGCCTCGTAGTACTGCAGCCGCGCGTAGTCGAAGAAGGTGTAGTACCAGGCGCGCGCCATCACTCCCGCATCGGCGAGGTCGTGCCGGTACTCCAGGCCGGTGCTGAAGAAGCCGGGCGTGGCGTCGGGGACCGCCGGATCAGCCATGTGCAAGCCCGGCCCGTAGCGGTTCACGTCGGCGAAGCCATCGGAGAAGCGGCTCATGTAGCGCGTGATGCGCGCGAGATGCAGCTTCAGGTCCGCCGGCGCGCTCTTCGCGTCGTAGGAGAAGGAGGGCTTCACCGCCGGGTCGAAGCCGGACGGCGGGTTGCCGTCGGGTCCCGTGTTGTTGAACGGCGCCGCCGGGGGCTCGCCGGAATCCAGCAGATGCAGCGCCGCCGTGAAGCCGTAGAACGAACGGGTCGTGAGGCTGAACGCATCCCCGTTCGCGAACGGCGTGCTCAGCATCTGCCGGCCGAAGCGCAGCTGCAGCTTGGACTTCTGGAACTGCAGGTAGGACTCGGCGAGCTGGTTGAGCGGCGGCAGGTAGGGATTGGGTTCGGCGTAGTGGATGAGCCTCTGCTGGGTGAACACCGACACCCCGGCGCTGAAGCCGCCGACGCTGCCGCTCCTGAGCAGCACGTCGCCGCCTAGCACCGTGGCCTGGCTGTCGTGGCCGCTGTCCTGGGGCTGGTTGGGGTAGGGCGCGTTCTCGTCATTCCAGCGGCGGTTGTCGTAGAGCCGCGCGCGGCCCGAGACCGTGCCGTCCATGAGCTGGGACCATACGCTGTCGGCGTCACCGGCGTGTACGGTGGCGGGCAGGAGTGACAGCAGAGCGATCAAGAGCAGCGCTACGGCGATGGACATCTCAATGGCCTCCGACGGCGGGCAGGATCAGGCGTGACACGGTGGCCTGTGCTTCGCGTTCCGCCTGACGGAGCCAGCCCAGGAACAAGGTGGCGAGGGTGGTGACGTGGACGAGCCCGGCCGGTATCCACATCACGAGCCCGGCGATCTGCTGGTCCTCGAGCGGGTCGAGGCCCCACGGCAGGACGGCATGGGCATAGAAGGCGTAGAGCGGCCGCGGCGCGAAGGTGAGCAGCGCGCCGAGGAAGCCCATCTCCACGCTGAACGTGGCCACCAGCAGCATGCAGGCCGGGTAGTCCTGCCGGCGCCGATAGGGCTCGATCACCAGCGACCAGAACATCAGCGAGGTGACGAACAGGCAGGCATGCTCGAAGGTATGGATGCCCTCGTCTTCCAGCGCCCAGCCATAGGGCCCTGGCAGGTGCCAGAACACCAGCGCCAGGCTCGACAGCAGCCACACGCTCACGGGGTGCATGAGCAGGCGGAAGCCGGTCGCGAAGCCGCCGCTCCAGACGCGGCCCAGCACGCGCCGGCCCCGCAACGGGAAGGCCCACAGCCAGGCCGTGGCCGGGCGCGCATAGACCAGCAGCGGCGGTGCCAGCAGCATCAGCATGAGGTGCTGCAGCATGTGGGCGGAGAACGAGCGGTCCGCGAAGCCGTCGAGGGGCGAGAGCAGTGCGAAGAAGACGGCGGCGAGGCCCGCGGCGAAGGCCGCGCGGCGGCGTGCATCGAGCAGGCGCCGGCGTGAGCGCATGCGCAGGAGTCCCGCGAGGTAGGCTCCAGCCGCCAGGATGAGGGCGAGCAGCACCGCCGGCTGCCAGTCCCATTCCAGGTTCACAGACACAGCCGGAACACGAACACCTGCGTCGATGCGGACAGCAGCGCCAGCAGGAACAGGCTGCTGCTCAGGATGCCGGCCATGGCCATGAAGCGGGTGCGGCCCTCGCCGATGTCCAGCAGCCGGTGGCTTGAGCCCTCCCGCTCCTTGTGCACCCGCGCCCACGCGGCCGCCGACACCAGGAGCGCGACGGCGGCGAGCAGGATGCCCGCCGCATCGGTGACGAGCAGTATCCCGCGCGGGTCCGCCCACATGGACGTGTCCAGCGGCCGGTCGCCGGGGAAGCAGGCGTGGCCCGCCACCGCGGAACCCACCATCAGCTGCAGGGTCCAGGCGAAGGGCGCGGCGAAGATGCCGAACAGCAGCCAGCCGAAGCCGAAGCGCTCGCGGTGCGGCGCGGGATGCTGGATGCGGGCCGGCGTGCTCATGGGCTGAGGCGCGGCACGATGAAGAAGGTGAAGAAGACCGCGAGCCACACCACCGTCACGAAGTGCCAGTACAGGCCGGCGATGGTGACGGCGGAGTGGCGTCGCGGGCCGAAGTAGCCGAGGCATGCCCACACCAGCGCCACTGCCAGCATCACCATCCCGACCGCCAGGTGCGCCAGGTGGAAGCCGGTGATGATGAAGTACGAGGAGCTGTATACGTCCGTGCTCGGGGTGGCGCCCTTGTCGTGCCATTCCCAGAGCTCGAGGAGTATGAAGAGCGCCGCCAGGACGATGCTGATGGCGAGCCCGGCGATGAGCCGTCCGTTGGCGCCTTGCTTGATGCCGCGCTCCCCCCAGTACATGACGAAGCTGCCGGCCAGCAGTACGAGCGTGCCGGGGGCCGAGAGGCGCAGCGTGGGCGGCCCGCCCAGCGGCCACACATGCAGCGAGTGCGCCATCAGGTAGTAGTAGCTGAACAGCAGGTAGCCGAACACCGCGGCCTCGCTCGCCACAAGCGCCACCATGCCCCACCAGCCGGAGGAGCGGCGGCCCTTGCTGCCCACCGGCAGCTCGCGGAACTCATCCACGGCCTGGTTCATGGCGCATCCTCATCGAGCGTCTGCACCATGTAGCGGTGCGGCCACAGCCAGGCGATGCCGCACGCCAGCGTGCCGGCACCGCCCAGTCCCGCCAGGACCCAGCAGGCCAGCGCCGACACCCCGTGGATGGAGAAGCCCAGGAACACCACCAGCAGTGCCAGCGACACCAGCAGCGGCATCAGCGACTCGCGCGGCATGCGCAGGATCGCGTCCGGTTCCGCGTCCACCGGGGTCGTGCCCAGCGTCTCGCGCTCCTTCGCCAGGAGGTAGCCCTCATCGAGCGAGCTCGCCACCGCTTCTTCCCTGAGCCGCCCGTCCCAGAGCGGATGGCGGCTCGCCACCACCGGGATCACCGCGAAGTTGTAGGCGGGCGGCGGCGAGCTCACGCTCCACTCCAGCGTCGGGCCGTCCCAGGGGTTGGGGCCGGCGGGCCTGCCGCGCCAGCGGCTCCACACCACGTTGCTGAGGAACAGTAGGACGCCGGCGGCGAACAGGTAGGAACCGAGGGTGATCACCAGGTTGGTGCCGCCCCAGCCCGTGTCCGCCGCGTAGGTGTAGATGCGCCGCGGCATGCCCTGCAGCCCGACGATGTGCATGGGGAAGAAGCCGAGGTTGAAGCCGACGAACATCACCCAGAAGCTCCACTTGCCGAGCTTCTCGCTCATCATCCGTCCGGTCATCTTGGGGAACCAGAGGTGCACGCCCGCGATCACCGGGAACACGTTGATGCCGATGATCACGTAGTGGATGTGGCCGACCACGAAGTAGGTATGGGTGAGCTGCCAGTCCAGCGGCACCGCCGCGGTCATGAAGCCGGACACGCCGCCGATCACGAACAGCAGCACGAAGCCGGCGAAGAACAGGAACGGCGCCGTGAACTGCGGCCTCCCGGTCCAGACGGTGGCGATCCAGGCGAACACCGCCACCGCGCTCGGGATCACTATGATGAAGCTCGCCGAGCTGAAGAACGAGGCGGCCGTCATGGGGATGCCGGTGGCGAACATGTGGTGCACCCAGACGCCGAAGCCCAGCACCATGGTGGCGATGGTGGATAGCACCACCGCCGAGTAGCCCACCAGCGGGCGGCGGCAGAAGATGGGGATGCCGTCCGAGACGATGCCCATGGCCGGCAGCACGATCGCGTACACCCACGGGTGGCCGAACATCCAGAACAGGTGCTGCCACAGCAGCGGCTGCCCGCCCTGGCTCACGTCGTAGAAGTGGGTGTTGAATTGCCGGTCGAACCACAGCAACGCGAACGCCAGCGATACCGCCGGCACCGCGAACAGGTTGCCCATGGCGGCGGTGATGGTGCCCCAGACCAGGATCGGGATGCGGTTGATGGACATGCCCGGCGCGCGCAGCCGCACCAGGGTCACGATGAAGTTGATGGCGGCACCGGTGGTCGAGATCCCCAGCAGGATCATCGCCATGGCATAGACGTCGATGTTGGGTCCGGGGTTGTAGGGCTGGGAGGCATAGGGGACGTAGTTGTACCAGCCGTTGTTGGGCGCCCAGCCCGCGGCGAAGCTGGCATAGAACAGGAGGCCCGAGAACAGGAATATCCAATAGGTGAAGGCGTTGAGCCGGGGGAAAGCCAGGTCTCGGCAACCGAGCAGCAAGGGCCACAGGTATACGCTGAACCCGGTGAGCACCGGGAACGCGTACAGGAAGATCATGGTGATGCCGTGCATGGTGAAGAGCTGGGCATAGGCTTCCGGGGTCAGCACATGCATGTCCGGCTGCATGAGCTGCCAGCGCATCACCGCCGCCTCGAGCCCTCCCAGCAGCAGGAACACGAAGGCGGTGATGAGATAGCGCTTGCCGAGCTCCTTGTGGTCCACCGTGGCGAGCCAGCCCTTCAGGCCGGGTGAGGTCTCCCACAGGGCCTTCAGCTTCGCGGCATGACGTGCCGCCTCGTCGCGGGTGACGAGGGCGGGGATGCGGCGTGCGTCGGTTGCCAAGTTCGTGCTCCGGTCTCAGTGCAGCGTCTGGAGATAGGCAGCCAGCTCCGAGAGCTCGCCGGCGGAAAGCTGCACCGTGGGCATCTGCGTGCCAGGCTTGAACCGCTGCGGTGCGCTGACCCAGTCCTTGAGGTGCTCCGGATCGTTGGGCAGGGTGCCGGCGGCGAGGGTGCGCCGGCTCATGAGGTGGGTCAGGTCCGGTCCGACCACGCCGCCGGCGTTGCCGCCGCGGATGGTGTGGCAGCCGGCGCACTTGTCGTCGAATACGCGCTCGCCGCGCTCCAGCCTGATGCCGGCGGGCGGCGCGGCGTCGGCGAGCTGGGACTCCTTCCAGGCCTTGAAGCCGTCCGGCGTGTCCGCGATCACCTGGAAGGCCATGTGCGCGTGCTGCGCGCCGCACAGCACCGAGCACTCGCCGCGGTAGACGCCTGGCCGGTCCGCCTGCATCCAGGCGACGTTGATCTGGCCGGGGATCACGTCCATCTTGCCGGCGAGCTTGGGCACCCAGAAGGAATGGATGACGTCGGGGCTGCGCAGCTCCAGGCGCACCGGCTCGCCGGCCGGGATGTGGATCTCGTTGGCGGTCAGGAAATCGCGGTGCGGGTCGGCGCCGTCCGGGTACTCCACCTCCCACCACCACTGGTGCGCGGTGACCTGCACCGTGAACGCCGCCGGCCGCGGCGGCCGCCGCACCTTGGCGATGGCCGCCAGGTTCCAGCCCATGCACACGCCGAGCACCACCACCGTGGCGCCGACGCCGATGTAGATGAAGCTCAGCCCGCCGCGGTCGCGCTGCAGCGTGCGGCCGGCCTCCCCGCCGGGGCGCCGCCGCGCCAAGGCCCAGACGAGCAGCAGCGCGACGATCACGATCACCGCGATGGACACGCCGCCCATCAGCCAGCCGAGGTGTGTCAGTGGATCGGCGGCGGGGCCCGCAGTGGTGAGGTAGGCCAGGGGCTCGTCGGCATGGGCCGGCACGGCTGCCAGCGCGGAGAGGATGAGCCCGTATCTCATCAGCGCGGCCGGGTCGCCGGCGGCGGCGGGTTGGTGGGATTGGGCGGTGCGGCCAGCGGCGGGGGCGGCTGCACCTGGTCGTAGGCTTCCGGTGCCTCGTTCTCGCCGTCCGCGTCGCCCTGCGGCGCATGCTTGTAGTAGTCGGCCGGGAAAGCGCCGCCGAAGGATTCCACCACCGTCACCAGCTTCCAGATCTGGTCGTTGGTGAGCTTCTCCCCCCAGGCCGGCATGCCCTGGGGCCGCCCGTCGTGGATGGTGTTGAAGATCTGGATCGGCAGGCCGCCGTAGCGCCACTCCGTGTCGGTGAGCGTCGGCGCCATGTTGCCGGAGCCGTCGTAGGCGTGGCAGTTGGCGCAGTTCATCTTTATGAAGAGCTGGTAGCCCTCCTCGCGCGCCCGTTCGTCACCCTCGTAGGGGTTGCGTGTCGCCAATGCTTCCGGGCTCAGCACCTGGCCTGCGGCATGGCCCAGCGGCACCGGCACGGACTGGCGTGACGAGGGCGTGGTGTCCGCCGCCGTGTTGCTGCCGCCCTTGGAGTGGCCGCAGGCCGCCAGCAGTGCCGCCAGCACCAGGTATATGAGTGTCGAAGATCTGGACATGCCGCACCTCACCGGTCCGCGCCCGGCGGCGGGTATTTCTTGGTCCGCTTCTTGGCTCCCGGCGGCGGCGGATCGGACAAGGGCTTGGGCGGCCACTTGCCCTCGGTCAGCTTGCCCGGCGTCTCCAGGAAGTCGCCGCCGTGCGCGGTCGCGCCCTCGCCGTCGATGGAGAACACGTAAGTGGTGTTGCCGCGGGCCGGGAACTTCGCGCCGTAGACTGCGGCCTTGTCGGCCTGCACCATGGCGGCGCCGCCGACGCCCGCCGTGATGGCGATGTACTGGCGTCCATCGGGCCCGAGGTAGGTGATGGGCTGGCCGATGATGCCGGACCCGAGCTTCTGCGACCACAGCACCTTGCCGCTCCACGCATCCACCGCGCGGAACCAGCCGTCGGCGGTGCCGTAGAAGACCACGTCGCCGGCGGTGGCCAGCACGCCGCTCATGGTCATGTATTTCTCCTTGATGGCCCACATCTTCTTGCCGGTGATGGGGTTCCAGGCCATGAACTCGCCGGAGTAACCGCCCGGCGCCGGCATGCGCTTCATGTTCATGCCGTCGTAGGGCGTGCTCGGCATGTAGCTCACCTTGTTGTCCAGGAGGTTCATGCACAGCGTGAAGTGATCCACGTACACGAGGCCGGTGCGCGGCGATGCGGCGGAGGGCTGCCAGTCCTTGCCGCCGATGTCCGGCGGGCAGAGGTTCTTCAGCGTCACGCCGGCGTGCGGCTCCATCGCGGGGATCACGCCGGGCATGCCGCTCTTGAGGTCCACGCCGCTGGACCAGTTCTGGGGCGCGAAGGGCTCCGCCACCAGCACCTCGCCGGTGGTCCGGTCGATGGTGTAGGCGAAGGCGTTGCGGTCGAAGTGCACCAGCACCTTGCGCGTCTTGCCCTGGAACGGCAGGTCCATGAGGAGGTTCTCGTTCACGCCGTCGTAGTCCCACTCGTCATGGGGCGTGAACTGGTAGGCCCATTTCGCCTCGCCGGTATCGGCGTCGCGCGCGAACACTGCGCTGGTCCAGAGGTTGTAGCCGGGCCGCTGCTCCGGCACCCTCGGTCCCGCGTTGCTGGTGCCGTGGTAGATGAGGTTGGTGTCCGGGTCGTAGGAGATCCAGCCCCACACCGCGCCGGTGCCGTGCTTCCACATGTCCGTCGGCCAGGTGGAGACGCCGAGGTCCTTGCCCTGCATCCACCTGTAGAAGGGGTGGAAGTCCGGGCCGATCTTCACTTCCTTGTCGGGGCCGGTGCTGTAGGCGCGCCACAGTTCCTTGCCGCTCTTCACGTCGAGCGCCGCGATCCAGCCGCGCACGCCCATCTCGCCGCCGCTGTCGCCCACGTAGACCTTGTCCTTCACCACGAACGGCGCCATGGTCATGGTCTCGCCGGTCATGATGTTGCCCATCTTGGTGCGCCAGGCCTGCTTGCCGGTCTTCACGTCCACCGCGACGGTGTGGTCGTCCAAGAGGTTGTAGATGATCTTGCCGTCGGCGTAGGCCATGCCCCGGTCCACCGCGTCGCAGCAGGCCTTGCCGAGGGCCAGCGGCACAGGGTTGGGATCGAACTCCCACTTGATCGGATGCCCCGGCTGGGCGAGGTCCAGCGCGAACAGCTTGTCCGGCCACGGCGTCAGGATGTACATGACGTTGTCCACCACCAGCGGCGCCGCCTCCTGGCCGTACTGCGTGCCGTTGGAGAAGGTCCAGGCGATGCGCAGGCGTGCGACGTTCTTGTCGGTGATCTCGTCGAGGTCGCTGTAGCGGGTGTTGGCCCAGTCGTGGGCCTGGCTCAGCCACTGGCCGTGAGGCTCGCCCGGCGCGAAGTTCAGCTTCGCGCCGGTGAGGCTGGCATGGGGCGCCGGTTGAGCGGCGCACACGGCGGCGGCCAGCGTGAGCAGCAAGGCGACGCCGCGCACGAAGACTCTCTTGCCGCAATCCCTTGCGCGCGCCGAAGTCTTCTGTCGCATGTGCTATGCCCGCTCTTCTTGATGAACCAGGAGACGCGACCGTAACGCCCATCCCGTGCTCAGTCTGTGCGCCGTCACACAATTACACGCATGTTTTGCAATGCAAATCACATCAGCGAGCCGATGCTTATGGCAGCCGATGATGCGCTGGGTCGTCGCAGGCACCCTTGCTCAGGTGATGCCCCCAGAGTTTATGGCACGCGATGGAGCGGATGTTCTCCCAGTTGACCAAAGCAGCGTAGCGTTGCGGCATGATGACACCTTCATCGTCCCAGGCCGCCGCTCTTGTCTTATGCCCATCCCTTCTTGCATCCGATCGCGATGCTCGCGATCGGTATGGCGCTCATCTGCGCGCTCGCCGTCAGTCTCGACCTGCTGCGGCATCCGCAGAAGATGTGGATCATGGATCTGGTGTGGCCGGTCTCCATGCTCTATCTCGGGCCGTTGGGTCTATGGATCTACTGGCGCATAGGTCGCGCTTCCGGCGGAGGCAACACGCTGTCCTGGCAAGCGGCCCTCAAGGGCTCGTTGCACTGCGGTGCCGGCTGCACGGTGGGTGACTTCATCGGCGAATGGCTGGTGTTCCTGCTGGGCGTCACCGTGCTGGGATCGGACCTGCTCGCAAAGTACGTCTTTGCATTCATATTGGCCTACGCCTTCGGCATCTTCTTCCAGTACTTCTCCATCGCACCCATGCGCCACCTCTCGCCCGGTGCGGGGATCGTGGCGGCGCTCAAGGCGGACACGCTGTCGCTGGCGGCGTTCGAGGTGGGCATGTTCGTGTGGATGGCGGTGACCCAGAAGCTGCTGCTGCCGGGTATTGAACCCACGTCGGTGGAGTACTGGTTCATGATGCAGCTCGCCATGATCCTCGGCCTCGCCACCACCTTGCCTGTCAACGCCTGGCTGATCCGTAAAGGCTGGAAGGAGCGCATGTAGCCGTGCACCGGACCGCAACGGCCCGGTGCAACGCGGGTCTGGGGGTCAGGCCGAGGCCAGCTCGCCGCGGTCGAAGTTCATGCGCGCGAAGCGCATGCGGTACTCGGCCGGTGTCATGCCGGTGTGGCGCTTGAACAGGCTGCGGAAGAACGTCAGGTCCTCGTAGCCCACCTTGCTGCACACCGCCTGGATCGAGGCGGCGCCGTGCTCCAGCATCTCGCGGGCGGCACTGATGCGCAGCGTCTGCAGATAGGCGCCGGGCAGGCGCCCGGTGGCGGCCTTGAAGCGGCGGATGAAGTTGCGCGGGCTCATGCCGGTGCGTGCCGCCAGCGCCTCGATGGATACGTCGCGGTCGAAGTTCGCCTGCAGGTAGCGCTCGGCCTGCTGGATCGGCGCGTCCGAGTGCGGCGGCGAGAGCTGCGACATCGCATAGCCGGACTGCCGCCCGCGCGGCATGCTGAGCAGCAGCGACTTGGCGCACTGCAGCGCAACCTCGTGGCCGCAGAACTTCTCCACCAGGTATAGGCTGAGGTCGATGGAGGCGTACACGCCGCCGCTGCAGAACAGGCCGCCGTCCTCGGTCACGAACTGCTCCGGCTGCCAGTCCACCTTTGGGTAGCGCTGGCGCATCGCATCCGCCAGCGCCCAGTGTGTGGTGGCCTCGCGTCCGTCCAGCAGGCCGCCCTCCGCCATGAACGCCACACCGGTGCAGACGCCGGCGATGTAGGCCCCGCGCTCGTGCTGCGCGCACAGCCACGGCACCAGCGGCCCATGCTTCGCGAGCTGCTCCACCATGTCCCAGCCCGGCGTCGCGACGATGACGAGGTCGGTCTCGGCGACGTCTTCCAGCGCGCTGTCGGCGCGGATGTTCAGCCCATGCCCGCTCACGATCGGCGCCCCGCCGAGGGAGGCGGTGCGCACCCTGAAGCGCGGCTGCGGCGTCTCGCCGTGCAGCCAGTTCCAGACCGCGCCGGCGGAATGGAATATCTCCAGCGGCCCGATGGCGGTGGAGGCGAAACCTCCCTCCAGCAGCAGCACCGTCACGTCCATGGGCTTGGCGGCGGAGGCGGTACGCGGCTTGGAGACGGATTTGTCGGCCATAGGGTCCTCCGGACAGGGCCCGCGCTATGGGGCTGAAGTTCGCTGCTGGCAGTATAGGAGGAGGATGACAGTTTTGACAGTGTAGCTGGCTGATATTGCCACCCCCTCACCCTTGCAGGGGCTTGGGGCACGGGGGTCTGTCCCCACAGTCCGGCGATTTCAGGTTTTGCGCGCCGGGGTTTCAGGGATACCCGGATACGGACGGAGGGGGCCGGCATGGTCTGATGCGCCCGTACTCAACCACAGGGATCGTGACCATGTATGACAGCTATATAGACGCCGCCCGCCCCCTGCAGGCGCCCATCACCGTGTTCCCCAACCGCCAGCGCTTCGAGACAGGCGTGGCCCGCCTGCTGGAACGGGAGGAGTGCGCCGTGCTGCACGTGGCGATACAGGGCGACCCCGCCGGTGACGGCGTCGTCTCCCTGCGCATGCTCAACCTGGTCGGCAATACCCTGCGCGCCTGCCTGCGCGGCGGCGCCGTGGCCTACCTCGGTGACGCGGAGTTCGCGGTGCTGCTGAGCGACACCGACGCGCGCCAGGCCGCCAACTATGCCCGCACCGTGTCCACCATCGTCGCCAGCTTCCACGTCATGTGGGGCGGCGAGATGCACTCGGCCCATGCCAGCATCGGCGGTGTCATGGCCGAAGGCTGCGCCGATGGCGCCGCGCTGCTGGCCGATGCCATGGCCGCGAGCGAGTTTGCCCGCGGCAAGGCCGGCAGCAAGGTGCATCTCGTGCACGGCCACGGGCAGGCTCATCCGGGACCGTCCCGTCTCGCCACCATCGCCGCGGAGAACAGCCTCGCCGGATGAGATCCGCCGCGCGACGGGTCCATTTCGAGGCCCCGCCGGAAACTTCCGGGCTCCAGGTCCTGTCCTAGACGACAGTACTGGCTGTGGAGGAGAGGCCGATGCGCATCGTGAGCCCGGGTCATGCGGTCTTCGCGGCGACCCTCGCAGCCATCGGCATTGTGGGCCTGGCGCGGCCCGAGTACGCCGCCATCTGGAACGGGGTGCCCAAGGATTTCCCGGCACGCGGAGCCTTGCCCTATCTCTGCGCCCTCCTGGCCATTGCCTGCGGCCTCGGGCTCCTGTGGCCGCGCACCGCGGCGCCTGCAGCCCGGGTGCTGCTCGCTTGGCTACTGGCCTGGATGCTGCTCTTCAAGGGGCGCTTCATCCTCCTCGCGCCACTGCAGGAAGGCTCCTACCAGAGCATCGGCGAGAACGCGGTGATCGTGGCGGGCGCCTGGGTGCTGTTCGCCTGGTTCGCCACGGATTGGGACCGGCAGCAGCTCGGCTTCGCCACCGGCGAGCGAGGCCTGCGCATCGCGCGCGCGCTCTATGGCTTAGCCCTCATCGCCTTCGGCCTGTCCCACTTCTTCTATCTGCAATTCACCGCGCCGCTCATTCCCGACTGGCTGCTGTGGCCCGTGTTCTGGGCTTATTTCACCGGCACCACGTATCTCGCAGCAGGCGTCGCGGTGCTCACCGGCGTGTGGGCGCGGCTCGCCGCCACCCTCGCCGCCGTGCAGATGGGGTCGTTCCTGTTGCTGGTGTGGCTGCCTGTCTTCCTGGCCGGCAAGATGACCGGCTTCAACTGGGGCGAGGTCACCGTCACCTTCGCGCTGGCGGCGGGTGGCTGGGTGGTGGCGGAGAGTTATCGCGGCGTGCCGTGGCTCGCGGTGGGCAAACGCTAAGAAATTTTTGTGGGCTCACCAGGCGAACCGCGAAGCGGTGCGCGCGGCGCCTGGCGCGCCGCCGTCTATACCCAGGGACGGGCCGGCTGGTATCAGCAACGGATTGGTGGGCCCACTAGGGCGAACCGCGAAGCGGTGAGCGCGGCGCCTGGAGCGCCGCCGTCTATACCCAAGGACGGGCCAACTGGTATCGATTCTATAGCAACGGATTGGTGGGCCCACCAGGACTCGAACCTGGAACCAAGGGATTATGAGTCCCCTGCTCTAACCATTGAGCTATAGGCCCGAATCTCACTAAACCGTCCCTGGTGCGCCTTCCTGCCCGAGCTTCCATGCTCGGGCGCGCGCAGCTTCGCTGCTCGCCCCCTGCTCTAACCATTGAGCTATAGGCCCATGCGCGCGCATTGTACCTTGACCCCGCCCAAAGTGATTTCGAAGCGGATCGACGCGGCTTTTCTGGCAGAAATCAGGTAGGCAAGTGCTAAGGCGGTTTCCAGGTTGCCTGGATGAGCGGGTTCGCCGTCGCGATTGATTCGCATTCATCTCGCTAACGTGACGCAGTTCACAGCGTGCCACCCGCTTAGACTACTAAGAATCTAGTAACTCCTTGATGTACTGCGATTTTGCTTTTGGAATAAAAATTCACGCCATTGTGTCTTGAGCATGATATTACCGCCCTAACATAGAGGAGAAGGTGGCCAGGGGCGGGATGGGGCCATGCTTCGACTGGAGGGTTTCGTCATGCGCCGTTTCGTGCTGATGCTGCTGGTGGCACTGCCGCTGGCACTCGCGTGGCTTCCTGCGTCCGCAGCCGCGCCGCTGGACCTCGCTCCCTACAAGGGCAAGGTCGTCTACCTCGACTTCTGGGCCTCCTGGTGCAAACCCTGCCGGCAGTCCTTCCCGTGGATGAACGCAATGCAGAAGAAGTACGCGGGCGACTTGGTGGTCGTGGCGGTGAACCTGGACGAGGTACAGGCCGACGCGGCCCGCTTCCTCAAGGAGACCCCCGCGGACTTCACCGTGGTCTACGATCCCGAGGGCAAGTCCGCCGAGCAGTACGGCATCATCGGCATGCCGAGCTCCTTCGTCATCGGCCGTGACGGCCAGGTGCTCAAGAAGCACCAGGGATTCTTCGAGGACTCGCCCGGCAAGTACGAGGCGGAGCTGCGCGAGATCCTGGGCAAGCAATGAGACCGTATTCGACCGAGGTACCTGCCATGAGAAAGCTTGGATTATTGTCGGTCGTCGCGGCGCTGGCCGTGCTGCTGGGCGGTTGCACCAGCCTCGGCGTGAAGCCCTGGCAGCGCGGTAACCTCGCCAAGCCCGAGATGGCCCTGAACTGCGACCCCTTGAGCCTGTCGTTCGATGACCACATCTACTTCTCCAAGGAAGCGATCAGTGGCGGCCGGGGATTCGCCGGCGGAGGCTGCGGATGCAACTGAAGCGCAAGCAACGCCGCAAGCTGCGGCAGACGCTGCTGGCGTCGAGCTGCGCGCTGCTCGGCACCGCGGGCACCGCCCGCGCCGCCGACGGCGACTGGAGCTTCGATGCCGGCGTGCTCTATTACTCCGAGGTGGACCGGGTGCGCGCCATCGAGCCCGCGGTCATCGTCAAGCGCGACCTGGGCGACGACGCCTCGGTGAGCGCCCGCGTGGTGAGCGACACCCTGAGCGGTGCCACCCCCACCGGCGCCATGCCCGCCAGCACCGGCACCACCGTCACCAGCCCCTCGGGCCAGTCCGGCAACGCGGCCGGCGCCGGCAAGACGCCGCTGGACAGCAGCTTCCGCGACCAGCGCTATGGCCTCAGCGTCACCTGGTCGCGGCCCCTCGCGCAGCTCTGGCGCCTCGACCTCGGCGCGAACTACTCCACCGAGCACGACTTCCAGTCGCAGGGCATCAACCTGCTGCTGGCGCGGGACTTCAACGAGCGCAACACCACCGTCTCGGCCGGGGTGTCCTTCGAGTCGGACCTCATCAAGCCCATCGGCGGCATCCATCAGCCCCTCAGCACCATCAAGCTGCCGCCGCCGCCGGAACCGGAAGACCCGGAGCCCGACATGGCGGCGATGTTCCCCCAGGGCGTGATGCCAGCTTCGGATGAGGGCGGCGGTGATGGGAACGGCGAGGCCGCCAACGGCAACCCCGCCATCGCCTCCAGCGACCACAAGCACGTCAAGGACCTCTTGCTGGGCGTCACCCAGGTGATGAACCGCGACTGGATCGTGGCGCTCAACTATTCCTACAGCCGCTCCGACGGATACCAGAACGACCCTTACAAGGTCGTCTCCATCATCAACTCCCATCTGGGAGGGTTCTTCCCGGGCGGCCCCGGCGGCGGGTTCGGGCCGGCCCTCGGCGACCCCATCAGCAACATCTACGAGAACCGGCCCTCGACGCGGGTGAAGCACGCGCTCTACCTGCAGAACAAGGCCTACCTCGGCGGCCAGGTGCTGGACTTCTCCTACCGCTACGGCTGGGACGACTGGGGCATCAAGTCCAGCACCTATGAGCTGCGCTACCGCATCCCCTTCGGCGAGAGCTGGTACGCGATGCCGCACCTGCGCTGGTACCACCAGAGCCAGGCGGACTTCTACCACCGCGGCCTGCTCGACACCGACGTGGTGCCGCAGTACGTCAGCGCCGACTACCGGCTGGCGGAGTTCAGCGCGCGCACGGTGGGCATCGAGTTCGGCACCGCGACCTCCTGGGGCGGGCGCGCCAGCGTGCGCCTCGAGCACTACGTGCAGAGCGGCGGCTCGGATCCGCACGTGAACATCGGCGTGCAGCAGGCCTATGACCTCTTCCCCGAGCTCAAGGCGGACATTGTCCAGTTCAGCGTCTCCTTCTGAGACGCTGCCGCCCGGGCTCAGCCTGGAGCGGGATGGCGCGCTGTGGCGCGCCAGGTTCACCGCCATGGCCTGCCCCTGCGAGGTCCTCATCGACACCGGCGATGCCACGGCGGCGCGCCGCGCCGCCGTGGCGGTGGCGACCGAGGCCTGGCGCATCGAGAGCAAGTTCAGCCGTTACCGGGACGACAACGTCGTCCACGCCATCAACCACTCGGAAGGTAAGCCCGTGGAGGTGGACGGGGAGACCGCGCGGCTGCTGGATTTCGCGGCCCATTGCCACGCCGTCAGCGGAGGCCTCTTCGACGTCACCTCCGGCGTGCTGCGGCGGGTGTGGAAGTTCGACGGCAGCGACCGGCTGGCGGACCCGGCGGCGGTGCGCGAGGTGCTCAAGCTCGTGGGCTGGGACAAGGTGGAGTGGCGGTCGCCGCGCCTGCGCCTCGCGCCCGGCATGGAGATCGACTTCGGCGGCATCGGCAAGGAGTACGCGGTGGACCGCGCCGCGGCGCTCGGCGCCGAGGCCGGCGGCGCGCCGCTCCTCGTCAATTTCGGCGGCGACATCTACGCCAGCGCCCCGCGCCGCGACGGCCAGCCCTGGGCGGTGGCCATCGAGACCGTGGCCGGTGCCGGCGCGCCGTTGCTCAAGCTCAAGCGCGGCGGCGTCACCACCAGCGGCGACGCGCGCCGCTATCTCATCAAGGACGGCGTACGCTACGGCCACATCCTGGACCCGCGCTCGGGCTGGCCCGTGAAGGACGCACCGCGCTCCGTGACGGTGCTGGAAGCGAACTGCACCCAGGCGGGCCTGCTCTCCACCCTGGCGATCCTGCAAGGGAAGGGCGCCGAGAAATTCTTAAAAAAGCAGGGCGTGGATCACTGGATAATGAGATAACCCGGCTCCGCTCGCGACGCTTTTCAAAGAGCGCCAAAAGAAAAGGCCGCATCGCTGCGGCCTTTTCCTTTCTCTGAACCCTTCCGGGCTTAAGAATTTTCGTCCAGGAAGCTGCGCAGCTGCTCGCTGCGGGACGGGTGGCGCAGCTTGCGCAGCGCCTTCGCCTCGATCTGGCGGATGCGCTCGCGGGTCACGTCGAACTGCTTGCCCACCTCTTCCAGGGTGTGGTCGGTGTTCATGTCGATGCCGAAGCGCATGCGCAGCACCTTGGCCTCGCGCGGCGTCAGGCTCGCCAGCACCGAGTGGGTGGCCTCGCGCAGGCCCTCGGCGGTCGCCGCGTCCACCGGGGAGGTGGCGTTGGCGTCCTCGATGAAGTCTCCCAGGTGGGAGTCCTCGTCGTCGCCGATCGGCGTCTCCATGGAGATCGGCTCCTTGGCAATCTTGAGCACCTTGCGGACCTTGTCCTCGGGCATCTCCATGCGCACCGCCAGCTCCTCCGGGGTGGCCTCGCGGCCCATCTCCTGGAGCATCTGGCGGCTGATGCGGTTCAGCTTGTTGATGGTCTCGATCATATGCACCGGGATGCGGATGGTGCGCGCCTGGTCCGCGATGGAGCGGGTGATGGCCTGGCGGATCCACCAGGTGGCGTAGGTCGAGAACTTGTAGCCGCGGCGGTACTCGAACTTGTCCACGGCCTTCATCAGGCCGATGTTGCCCTCCTGGATCAGGTCCAGGAACTGCAGGCCGCGGTTGGTGTACTTCTTGGCGATGGAGATCACGAGGCGCAGGTTCGCCTCCACCATCTCCTTCTTGGCGCGGCGGGCCTTGGCCTCGCCGATGGACATCTGGCGGTTGATCTCCTTCAGCGCCCCGATGGAGAGGTGGGTCTCCGCCTCCATGGCGCGCAGGCGGTTCTGCAGGCGCACCACGTCGTCGCGCTGCTTGCCGAGCGCGGAGGACCACTTGCGCTTGGACTTGATCTGCCGGTCCAGCCAGCGGGTGTTGGTCTCGTTGTCCGGGAAGCTCTTGATGAAGTCCTTGCGCGGCATGCCGGCCTTCTGCACGCACAGCATCATGATCTGGCGCTCGTGGGCGCGGATGGTCTCCACCAGGCGGCGCAGGTTGCCGGTGAGGGTGTCGGTCATGCGCGGCGTGAGCTTGAGCCGCATCATGGTCTCGACGAGCTGCTTGCGCAGGCGGACCGTGGTCTTGTGGTCCACGCCGTTCTTGATCAGCGACTTCATGGCCTTGTCGTGGGCCTTGCGCAGCTCGCTGAAGTGGCGGGCGGCTTCCTCCGGATCCGGGCCGGTGTCGGCCGGGTTCTCGGCGTCGCCGTCGGCGGACTCTTCCTCTTCCTCGGCGCCAGGCTTGGCGCCCTTGGCAGCCTTGGCGGGCTTGCCCTTGGCGGCGGCCGGAGCCTCGACCTCGCCTTCCTCGTCCGCCTCGGCCTCGGCCACGGCTTCACCGTCCACCGTCACCTCGGGGCTGGGCTGGGCCACGGCGATGTCGGCGTTGGGATCGATGAAGCCGGCGATGATGTCCGTGAGCTTGGTGCGGCCTTCCGCGATGCCGGCGTACTCGGAGAGCAGCAGGGCGGTGGTGGCGGGGTAGGTGGCGACAGAGCCCAGCACCTGGTTCAGGCCTTCCTCGATGCGCTTGGCGATGCGGATCTCGCCCTCGCGGGTGAGCAGTTCCACGGTGCCCATCTCGCGCATGTACATGCGCACCGGGTCCGTGGTGCGGCCGAACTCGGCGTCCAGCGCCAGGGCCGCGGCGGCCTCCTCGGCGGCTTCCTCGTCGTCGTCGCCGTTGGTGGGCGCGTTGTCCGCCAGCAGCAGCTGCTCGGCGTCCGGGGCCTCCTCGTGGACCGGGATGCCCATGTCGTTGATCATCGCGATGATCTCTTCGATCTGCTCCGGATCGACGATCTCGTTGGGCAGGTGGTCGTTCACCTCGGCATAGGTGAGGTAGCCCTGCTCCTTGCCCTTGGCAATGAGGATCTTGAGCTGCGACTGGCGGTCGTCGGTCTTCTGGTTCATGGTGTCTCTACGGGCTTGGAGGCCCCCGCCTTATGTCCACGGGCGGAAGCCGGAGTGAAACGCTCTAGTTTATCAGAAACCTGGGTTTTTTCCAGGTAAATCAATCGCTTTTGACGCTATCTGTACCCGGTTTCCGGCCTCTCTCCGCGAGCAAACGCGTCAATTCCGCGTTTTCGGCGCTGTTCAGGGGCCGTTTACGGGATTCCGCGATGAGTTCGTCCAACCGGGCCTGGGGGCCTGCCGCGCGGAATTGGGCCAGGTAGGCCAGGAACTGCTTGTCCAGGCCTTCCTCGGGCAGGGCCACGTCCGCCTGGGCCACCCGGTTCAGCTTGGCCCAGGCCTCGGGGTCCTCCCGCCAATGCTCCAGGATCACCGCTTCGTTCATATGGGGTCCGGACTGGGCGAAAACCAGTAATGACCGGAACAGATCCAGTTCCCGGCCGCCCCCCAGATCCTGGGGGTCCCCGGCCAGCATGGCCAGGGCGGGTTGGTGGAGGAGGCAGCCTATGGCCATCTCCACCGGAGAGAGCATGGACGGCCTGCCCGGGTGGCGGGCAGGGGCCCGGCCTGCCGGGCTGGCTGACTGCCGGTCAGTGGCCGCCTGGTTAAGCATAGTCAACTTTCCGGGCTCCATATCGGCGAGCTTGCCCAGCTCCTTGCGCAACATCTCCTTGAACGCGCCGGCCGGCAGACGGTTGAAGTGGGGTGCAGCCAGGTGCAGCAGCCGGGCCCGGCCGTCCGGGGTCTTCATGTCTGTCTGGGTGCTCAGGCTGTCCAGGAGATAGGCCGAGAGGGGGATGGCCTCGCGGGCGATGCGCCGCTCGAACTCCTCCTGCCCCTCCTTGCGCACCAGGGTGTCCGGGTCCTCGCCCTCTGGCAGGAACAGGAAGCGGATGGTGCGGCCGTCCTGGGCCTCCGGCAGGGCGTTCTCCAGGGCCCGCCAGGCGGCGGCGCGGCCGGCCCGGTCGCCGTCGAAGCAGAACACCACTTCCGGCGTCACGCGGAACAGTTTCTTCAGGTGGTCAGCCGTGGTGGAGGTGCCGAGGGTCGCCACTGCGTAGCGCACGCCGTACTGGGCCAGCGCCACCACGTCCATGTAGCCCTCCACCACCAGGAGGCGCGGGATGTTGCGCAAGGCCTGGCAGGCCTCGTAGAGGCCGTAGAGTTCCTGGCCCTTGTGGAAGAGCGGCGTCTCCGGCGAGTTCAGGTACTTGGGTTCCTCCTTCACGATCACGCGGCCGCCGAAGCCGATGATGCGTCCCGCCCGGTCGCGGATGGGGAACATGATCCGTTCGCGGAAGCGGTCGTGGAAGGGGTGCTCGCCGGCCTTCTCTATCAGCATGCCGGTCTCGAGCAGGCGCTTGCGCCGCTCGTCGGTGTCGCCCACGGCCTTCAGCAGGTTGTCCCAGCCGGCGGGCGCGAAGCCCATGCCGAAGTCGCGGGCGATCTCGCCCGTGAGCCCGCGGCCCTTGAGGTAGTCGATGGCCACCTGGGAGTTCTTGAGCTGCTCCTTGTAGAAGTTCGCAGCCCTGTCCAGCACCTCGTAGAGAGGCGCCTTGGAGACCCCCTGCACCTGGCTCTCGCCCTGTTCCACCGGCACTTCCATGCCCACCAGGGAAGCCAATTCCTGCACCGCTTCCCGGAACTCCATGTGGTCGTATTCGATGAGGAAGGAGAGCGCGGTGCCATGGGCGCCGCAGCCGAAGCAGTGGTAGAACTGCTTCACCGGGCTCACGTAGAAGGACGGGCTCTTCTCGTTGTGGAACGGGCAGCAGGCGGCGAACTCGCGGCCCTGCTTCTTCAGGGGCACGCGCTTGTCGATGAGCTCGACGATGTCGACTCTACCGAGCAGCTCTTCTATGAACTGTTGGGGTATGCGAGCCATGGGGTCCCGGTGAAGCGTGGACTATCAGAGGATAGTCCACGCTTGGGAATCAGCCGCCCAACTTCGACTTAATCTTCGCACTGACGGCACTCATGTCCGCCTTGCCCGCGACCTTGGGCTTCAGGATGCCCATGACCTTGCCCATGTCCTTCACGGAAGCCGCGCCGGACTCGGCTACGGCGGCGGCCACCAGCTGGTCCAGCTCGGCATCCGAGAGCTGCGCCGGCAGGTAAGCCTGGATGATCTTGATCTCGGCTTCTTCCTTGGCCACGAGGTCCGGGCGGTTGCCCTGGGTGAACTGGGCCACGGACTCGCGGCGCTGCTTCAGCATCTTCTCCAGGATCGAGAGCACCTGGGCGTCGTCCAGCACGATACGCTCGTCCACTTCCTTCTGCTTGAGGGCGGCGAGGATCAAGCGGATAACGCCGAGGCGGTCCTTGGCGCCGGACTTCATGGACTCCTTCATATCGTTCGTGATCTGTTCTTTGAGAGCCATGTGAGTACCTCGTTAGCAGAAAAAGAAACGGCGCTTTCTTTCGGAAGCGCCGCTCTTCGGATCGAAACTTGAAGCCGGGATCAGTAGAGACGCGTGCGGCGGGCGGACTCGCGCGACAGCTTCTTCATGTGGCGCTTCACGGCCGCGGCCTGCTTGCGCTTGCGCTCCTGGGTCGGCTTTTCGTAGAACTCGCGGCGGCGCAGCTCGGTCATCACGCCGGCCTTCTCGCAGGCGCGCTTGAAGCGGCGCAGGGCGGCGTCGAAATGCTCGTTTTCCTTGACACGTACGCTGGGCATTCGCGGGTCCTTGAAAAGTAGGGTTTTCAGGGGCTTAGGGCCCCGGCAAAGGGGCGGAATTGTACTGTCCGGCGTGTAGAATTGCAAAGCCCGCCCACCCGAAGACCCCTCTGCCCCCATGCGAGTCCTTGGCATAGAGACCTCCTGCGACGAGACCGGCGTGGCCGTGTACGACACGTCCCGGGGTCTCCTGGCCCATGCCCTCTACAGCCAGATCAAGCTACACCGGGAGTACGGCGGGGTGGTACCTGAGCTGGCCTCCCGGGACCACGTCCAGAAGCTCCTGCCCATGGTCCAGAAGGTGGTGGCGGAGGCGGGTGGCCCCGGGACCCTGGACGGGGTGGTCTATACCGCCGGCCCGGGCTTGGTGGGGGCGCTCCTGGTGGGAGCGTGCCTCGGCCGTTCCCTGGCCTTCGCCTGGGGGGTGCCGGCCCTGGGAGTGCACCACATGGAAGGCCACCTCCTGGCCCCCATGCTGGAGGACCCGAAACCCGATTTCCCCTTCATCGCTCTCCTGGTGTCCGGCGGCCACAGCCTGCTGGTGGAGGTGGAGGGCGTGGGCCGCTACCGGACCCTCGGCGAGTCCATCGACGATGCCGCCGGCGAGGCCTTCGACAAGGTGGCCAAGCTCCTCAAGCTCCCCTATCCCGGCGGTCCTGCCCTCGCGAAGCTGGCGGAGCAGGGGCGCCCCGGCAAATACGACCTGCCGCGGCCCATGACCGACCGGCCCGGCCTCGACATGAGCTTCAGCGGTCTCAAGACCGCCGTGTTGGTCCTGCTCAAGTCGTTGCCCGACGCCGATGAGCAGACCAAGGCAGACGTGGCCCGCGCCTTCGAAGACGCCGTCGTCGACACACTCAGTATCAAGTGCGAGCGCGCGCTCAAGCAGACCGGCCAGCGGCGCCTCGTGGTAGCGGGCGGCGTGGGCGCCAACAAGCGTCTGCGTGCGCGCCTCAAGGAGATGGCGGCGAAACTGGGCGGCGAGGTGTACTACCCGCGTCCCGAGTTCTGCACCGACAACGGCGCCATGATCGCCTACGCCGGCGCGCTCAGGCTCGCTTCCGGTGCGTCCGCGGCGAGCCCGGTCACCGCGCGCTGGCCCCTCGATTCCCTGGCCGCGCCCCAATAAAGTAGAGAGCATGGGCATGGATATAGTTTTCATCCGCGACCTCAAGGTGGACACGCTGGTCGGCATCTACGACTGGGAGCGACGCCTGCGCCAGCATGTGATCCTCGACCTCGACATGGGCACCGACATCGCCAAGGCGGCCAAGAGCGACCACATCGACGACACCCTGGACTACAAGGCCGTCTCCAAGCGCGTGATGCAGTTCGTGCGCGAGTCCGAGTTCCAGCTCGTCGAGACCCTGGCGGAGAAAGTGGCCGGCATCGTGATGCAGGAGTTCGGCGTGAAGTGGGTGAAGGTCACGCTGCACAAGCCGGGTGCCGTGAGCGGCACGAAATCAGTAGGGATCATCATCGAGCGCGGGACACGCGCTTGACCCAGGTCTACGTCGGCATCGGCAGCAACGTGCAGCCGGAACAGCACGTGGCCAAGGCGGTGGAACTGATGCGCGCCCGCTTCGGCCGGGTCAGCCTCTCGCCCATCTACAGGAACAAGGCCGTGGGCTTCGAGGGGGACGACTTCCTCAACGCCGTGGCGGGCTTCGAGACCGGCCTCCCGGTGGCGGAGCTCAAGACCGCCTTGGACAACGTCGAAGTCCTCTGCGGCCGCGAGCGGGGCGCCGCGCGCTTCGCCCCCCGCACCCTCGACCTGGACCTCCTGCTCTACGGCGACCGGGTGGACGAGGCGGAGCGGCTGCCGCGCAAGGAGATCCTGAAGTACGCCTTCGTGCTCAAGCCCCTGGCGGATATCGCCGGCGCCGAACGGCACCCGATCACCGGCCAGACGTTCGCCGAGCATTGGAGCGCGTTCCAGGGCGAGGGAGGCTCACTGGAGGTCCAGGACCTATAGGGGGCGCGGGGTTTTAGCCGGCCCAAGCGCCGGATATAAAGGTAAAATGGCCGCTTTCCACAGCCCCTAACTGCGGTCCCGGCACGATGCTGGGCGCTGAGCGCGGAACCATGGACAAGATACGCTTCAACTATCCTCACGCCACCGGCCGCGAGCTCGAGGCCATCCGCGACGCCATCGAGAAGGGCCATCTCTCCGGCAACGGCCCCTACGGCAAGAAGTGCCAGGCCTGGCTCGAGCAGAACATCGGCAGCCCCAAGGCGCTGCTCACCCACTCCTGCACCGCGGCCCTCGAGATGGCCGCGATCCTCGCCGACCTCGGTCCCGGCGACGAAGTCATCATGCCGTCCTACACCTTCGTCTCCACCGCCAACGCGGTGGTGCTGCGCGGCGCCACGCCGGTGTTCGTGGACATCCGCCCCGACACCCTGAACCTGGACGAGCGGCTCGTCGAGTCCGCCATCACTCCGCGCACCAAGGCCATCTTCGTGGTGCACTACGCGGGCGTCGCCTGCAACATGGAAGTCATCGACGCCATCGCCAGGAAGCACGGCCTGCTGGTGCTGGCGGATTCCGCCCAGGCCATCCACTCCACGTACAAGGGCAAGCCGCTGGCCGGCTACGGCGCGCTCTCGGCGCTCAGCTTCCACGAGACCAAGAACGTCATCTCAGGCGAAGGCGGCGCGCTGCTGGTCAACGACCCGCGCTTCGCGGAGCGTGCCGAGATCATCTGGGAGAAAGGCACCAACCGTTCCAAGTTCTTCCGCGGCCAGGTGGACAAGTACACCTGGGTGGACGTGGGATCCTCCTTCTTGCCGAGCGAGCTCATCGCCGCCTTCCTGTGGCCGCAGCTGGAGGACTTGAAGCCCATCACCGCGCGCCGCATGCAGATCTGGGAGCAGTACCACCAGGCGCTCAAGCCGTTGCGCGACGCGGGCCGCATCCAGGGACCGACCATCCCGGCGGACTGCGAGCACAACGCCCACATGTACTACATCCTCGCCGGCAGCCACGCCGAACAGGACCGGATCCTGGAGCACCTGAAGTCCAAGGGCGTGATGGCGGTGTTCCACTACATCCCGCTGCACAGCGCGCCCGCCGGCAGGCGCTTCGGCCGCACCCACGGCGGCGACCTCAAGGTCACCGATGACCTCTACGCGCGCCTGATCCGCCTGCCGCTGTGGCCCGACATGACCGAAGGCGACATCGCGCGCGTCACCGGCGCGGTGCAGGAAGTGCTGGCGCAGCCCGCGCAGCGCCGCGCCTGATGGCTGCGCCCCGCACCCGCAAGGCCGCGCTGCCGCACACCGCGCCGGTGGCGCTCTCGGTGGTGGTGCCGGTGTACATGAACCGCGGCGGCCTGGAGGAGTTCTTCCGCCGCGTGAAGCCGGTGCTGGAGGCCGTGACCCGGCACTGGGAAGTCATCATGGTGGATGACGGCAGCACCGACGGCAGCTATACGGTGCTGCAGAAGCTGCGCGCCGCCGAACCGCGCGTGAAGCTCATCCAGTTCGGCCACAACCACGGCCAGCATCACGCCATCCTCTGCGGCCTGCAGCATAGCCGCGGCGATGCCGTCATCACCCTCGACGACGACCTGCAGAACCCGCCGGAGGAGATCCCGCGCTTCCTCGCGGCGCTGGCCGAGGGCCATCACATCGTCATCGGCCGCATCGCCGAGAAGAAGAAGCACGGCTGGTTCAGGAACCTCGGCAGCCGCTCGGTCCAGGCCATGACCAACATGATCCTGGGGAAGCCCAAGCACCTCAGGTTCTCCAGCTACCGGGCCTTCTCGCGCGAGGCGGTGGATGCCATCGCCGCCTATAAGGGCGTGCATCCCTACCTGCCGGCGCTGATCCTGGGCTCGGTGCCTACGGAATCCATCGTCAACATCGACGTGCGCCACGACCCGCGGCACCACGGCCGCAGCACCTACACCCTGCGCAAGCTGGTCAAGCTGGCCTCGTACCTGCTCATCAACCACTCCTTCATCCCGCTGCGCCTCATGATCTACTGGGGCATGCTGGTGAGCCTGGGGAGCCTGGCCTTCGCGGTGTACGTGATCGTGCGGGCGCTGTTCTGGCAGCACACCGGCGTCATGGGCTGGCCGTCGCTGGCGGTGCTGATCTCGTTCTTCTCCGGCAACATCCTCCTCGCCCTGGGCGTGCTCGGCGAGTACATCGGCCGCCTGGTGCAGGAATCCGCCACCAACCTGCAGTTCTATATATTCCGCAAGGAGCTCTGATCCATGGGCGGTAAGCGGCTCGCCGGCAAGGTGTTGCGGGTGCTGGTGAGCCTCGCCATGGTGGGCGGCATCTTCTACCTTGCGCGCAAGTACGACGTGGCGAGCGCCTTCAGGGACACCGATCCCTTGTTCATCGCGCTCGGCATCGCGAGCTACCTCGGCGGCCAGCTGGTGGCGGCGGTGCGCTGGCACAGGCTCTTGCACAAGAGCGGCTTCCGGCCGGCGTTCCTGGCGGTGCTGCGGGCCAACACCATCGGCATGTACAGCAGCAACTTCCTGCCCGGTGTGGCGGGCGGCGACCTGGTGCGGCCCCTGGCCCTGTATGGCGCCGCCTCGGCCCACAAGCCGCAGCTCTATGCCAGCGTGGTGTTCGAGCGCCTCTGTGGCATCGGCTCCATCGTGCTGTTGGCCACCGTGGGCGGTGCCTGGCTGGGGGTCAACCGCGGGGATTGGCGTTATCTCACGGTGGCGGGCGTGATCCTGGCGGCGATCCTGGCGGCACTCTGGCTGGTGCAGCTTGCCCGGCATGCGCGGCTCAAGGGCGGGTCGCGCATCGTGCGCCTGCTGCGCGCGCTCAAGGAGGGCAGTGACCACCTGATGCGCTATGCGCTCGCGCCCGGCACCGTGCTCATGGTGCTGGCCTATAGCGTGCTGTTCCAGATGGGCTATATCCTCATGTTCTGGTGCTTCCTCACGAGCCTGGGGGGCCATGCCTCTCTGTTCTCGGTGGTGCTGGCGGCGCCGCTCGCCTGGCTGGCGTCCATGACGCCCATCTCCCTGAACGGCTTGGGCGTGCGCGAGGGCGCGCTCATCGTGGTGCTGATGCAGCTCGGCGTACCGCGCGCAGCAGTCACCGGCGCGGCGCTCCTCGGTCTCGTGCCGCTGTTCCTGGTCTCGGCCCTGGGCGCGCTCTGGTCCCTCAAGATCTTCAGCCGCTTCGGCGCGCATGCCCGGGCGGAGGACTGACATGTCGAACGTCTTCGCGCTCACCGACTTCCGCGCGTTCCTGGTCCGGCGCTTCGGGGCCGTGATCGTGACATGCTTCATCGTGCTGTGTACCGTCGGCATGGTGTATTACGTGTACTTCGCGGCTCCCGACAGCATCACGCGCGACGAGTGGAAGTTCATGCCGGTGCTGCGGCACTGGTACTCCGGGCAGCTGACCTTGTCCGACATCTGGGACACCAACTCGCCGGGTTCAGAGCACCGTACTCCGGCTTTCCGGCTCTACTTCATCGCCAACGCGGCACTGTTCGGGCTGGACGTCAGGCTCGGTTGTTACATCGGCGTACTCGCCCTGGGCTTGCTCGCCCTGTGCCTATACCGGCATTTCATCCGCTCCGGCACGGCTGCCCCGGAGACTTTCGATCATCTTGCGTTCATCCCCGTGGCATTGGGCGTCTTCAGTTTCGCGCAGTCACATTTCTACACCTACGACTTGCTCGCGATGTTCGCCATCGTGGGCACCTTCTGGTTCGTCGCCTTGTGGACCGCGATGGACTCCAGGCTGCGCACTCCCCAGCCGTGGTGGCGCTATGCCGGGCTGATGGTGAGCATGGTGCTGGCACTGGTGTTGTTCGGCGCCGGCAAGGGGCCGGCGATAGTCCTGGCCACCCTGGTGATGATCGTATCGCTTGCGGTACAGGCGGAGGGCGGCAAGGGCACCGGGTTCCGGATGCTGGCCTGGATGGGCGCAGCGCTGCTGGCAGCGGAGTCCATCTACTGGTATGGCGGGGCAGGCAAGATGGACTCCGGCATGCTGGGAAGCTTCATCGGCAGGATCTCGGACGACCCGCTCGGGGCTGCCGAATATGTATTGCATGCCCTCGGCGCCAGCGTCGTGATCGACGTGGGCCTTCAGAGGCTCGCCGTCGGGACGGACACGGTGGGTCTGGCGGTGCTGGCGTTCAGCTTGCTGGCGCTCTATCTCTATCTGCGCATGCGCCTATATCGCCAGAGCCTGGTGCCGCTGACCATGGCGTTGTTCGTCGGCGGGTACCTCGGCGAGCTTCTCATCGCCCGTTTCGGCCGGGGCACGGAGAACGGCGCCGCGCCACGCTACGTGTTCACCGACCATCTCCTGGCCGTGGCCTGCCTCTTCGTGTGCGCCATGGCGCTGCGCCGGCTCCATGCCGCGGGCAGGCGGCGGTTGTCCGCGGGCCTGCTGGCCTTGCTCGTGCTCGGCGTGGCATCGCTGGAAGGCTACAACCTTTCAGTGGATCTCGATGGCTTGAGCGCTCACAAGCGCTCGCAGGACCGGGCGGTCGCGATCGCGAAGGCACGCCTTGCCGGCGCCAGTACGCCCTATCCCCGCTGGTACTGCCCTAGCCCGAGAGTCTGTGACGAAGGAGTCAGGTTCCTCGCGGCACATCGCCTCAGCTTCTTCCACGAGCCGCGGGGCAAGCGGCATCCGCGCCACCGAAAACCTTAGTTTTCGTCGTCGTCATCGTCCTGCTCATCGCTCTCCTGGGCATCATCAGGGCCCTTGGTCACTATCTTGGGTAGGGCCTTGCCCGACGCAGGACCGGCGATGTGCACCTCGAAGAGGTTGAGGTGGTAGTCACGCATGATCTCCTGCCCTGCAAGGGCGAGCGAGTAATGTTCCACGAAATATTGCTGCAGGTTCTCGAGCCGGTGCAGGGTCGTGAAGACGTAGACCGGCTGGCCTTTTATCAGGGCATCGGCCAGGGACCGGGTGCCGGTGTAATGCTCCAGGTTGTCCAGGGTATAGGGGGCGAGCTGCATGGAACCCAATGAGTACAAGTCTGGATCGCAGGCCGGGCCCTTGTCTCCAGGATGATAGAGGTTCCGGTATGGGAACCTTCCCCATATCACCAGCAGCCTTTGATGGGATACCTGGCAGACCTCCCGTGCAAACCGCGCTGTCGGGCTCGCCTTCGGATTGAAGGCATGCACCACCATCGGGGTGGCGAGGAGCACCAGGCCGGCGACGCCGGCGAGATGCATGCGCCAGCGGGTCTCGGGAGCGAAAGCCATCAGCGACAGGACCGATATCGCCGCCAGCGGGGGTATGTAGACGCGCGTGACGCCGCCCCGGCCCAGCAAATAGAGCACGCCCATGCCCAGCAGGAAGAGGCCGAACGCCGCTGCCGTCCGCGGATCCCTGCGGAAGTTCAACAGCACCAGCAGAGGGATCAGCCAGAACAGCTTCTTGAACTGGTCCCTGTCGAAATTGCGGAGTACGTGAGGATACTTCCTGGCGTTCAGGTCGAGGCGCTCCTGCCACGGGAGGCCTGCCAGGATCCTGGAGAACGCCGCTCCGTCGAAGACACGGGTGTCCTGGTAGAACCACTGCTGGATCAGCTGGATGTCGTTCCTGCTGATCTTGGACCCCTCCAGGCTCTCCGGGTGCAGGGAGAAATACTTCCCGGCCCTGTAGTCCGTGAACTGCACCCGCACGGGATTGATGTCGCGGAACGGTTTCCACTCGTCGGATGAGTAATACGCCTTGTTCGCGACGTAGGCGGACGACAAAAGCACGAGCATCGCTGCGGCGAACAGCGCGGTGCGCCTGAACCGCTCACCCGAGAACGCGGCGCGGGAAGGCAACAGGCGTGGTACCGCCAGCAGCAGCGGGCAGGCGACGCCCAGCACGAAGACGAACTCGGTCATCCGCACGATGCTCGCCAGGAACAGCAGCGCACCCGCCAGGGACAAGGTCACCAGGGAGTGGGACTCCCGCCAGGCCACGAAGACCGCCAGGCCTGCGATGGCGACATAGCCCGCCACGATCGTGAACTGGGGGACGACGAGCACCGGGGAATACATCAGCAGCAGTATCGCGGCGCCCAGCCAGGGGGAGGCGTGCAGCCGCTGCAGGCTCGCGGCTATCGCCAGGAACGAGGCGAACAGGAGACCGTAGGTGGCGAGCGCATAGCCGGTGACGCCGCCTGCGTCCGGCAGGTGCATCACTATCCAGCCCCAGATGACGTTCGAGAATATGAGGCCCGCGGAGGGATGGGCCGCGATCCCGAAGCCACCCGAGATCATGGCCATGCCGATGTCGTCGTTGGTGGCCCAGATCTTGTTGGAGGTGAGCATCTCGGCCACCAGTAGCACCAGCGCCAGCGCGTAGGGCAGCCAGGTGCCGTGGAACCAGGACTTGAAGCGGGGATGCATGAGCGCCGCGGCGTGGCCGGAGACGGCCTGCGGCCAGTTGGCAGGAAACAGGATCAAGGAGGCCTCCCCGCTTGGCGGTTCCACGATGGCCGCCGGCTTGCCCGCCGTTATTCTAGCGGAGCAGCGCGGCCGGTCTACCAGCCGATGCTGCGCCCGCCATCCACGGCGAGGATCTGGCCGGTGACATAGTCCGCGTCGCGGACGAGATAGATGATCGCGCCGGCCACGTCTTCCGGCGAGCCCTTGCGCTTCAGCGCCGTGGCCTCGAGTATGGACTTCTTGGTGGCCGCATCCATGGGCGCCTCGGGCCACAGCACCGGCCCCGGCGCGACCCCGTTCACCCGCACTTCCGGCCCCAGCTCCTTGGCGAGCGACAGCGTGAGCATCACCAGGCCCGCCTTTGCGGCGCAGTACACCGTGTGCTCCCGCAGCGGCCGGTAGGCGTGGATGTCGATCATGTTCACGATGCAGCCGTGGTTCTTCCTGAGATGCGGCGCCGCGGCCTGGGCCAGGAACAGGGGCGCCTTGAGGTTGCTGCCCATGAGGTCGTCCCAGTCATCCTCGCCGATGCTGCCGAGCGGCGTCGGCCGGAAGCTGGAGGCGTTGTTCACCAGCACGTCCAGGCCGTCCCACTGCAGCGCGGCTTTGACCAGGGATTCGAGTCCCTGGGTGTTGCCGAGGTCCGCCTGGGCGATGGCAGCGGAATCGCGGCGGGCGCCGTTCAGCTCCTTGGCGAGTGCCACCGCCTCTGCTTCGGACCTGTTGTAGTGCAGCAAGAGGTTCATGCCCTCCGCATGCAGCGCGCGGGCGGTCACGGCGCCCAGGCGCTTGGCGGCGCCGGTCACGAGCGCGGTGCGGCCGGCGAGCTTTGAGGTATTCTTCATGAGCATCATTAGAGCAGAAATCCTTGCTGCCCATCACCCAGAACTATGTTGACCTGCCGCTGCCCACGCCTGACGCGCTGGCCCACAGCGCGCGGCTCTCGGCGCGCATCCACGAGGCCATACACGGCGCGGGCGGACGCATCCCCTTCAGCCGCTACATGGAACTGGCGCTCTACGCTCCGGGCCTCGGCTACTACAGTGCCGGCGCCCGCAAGTTCGGCGCCGCCGGTGACTTCATCACCGCGCCCGAGCTCTCGCCGCTCTTCTCCCGCTGCCTCGCGCGTCAGTGCGCGGAAGTGTTGGACGGGGTGGAGGGAGGCTCCATCCTCGAACTTGGCGCAGGTTCCGGCATCATGGCGGCGGACATGCTGCTGGAGTTGCAGGCGCTCGATTCGCTCCCGGAGGAATACCTCATCCTGGAGGTCAGCGCCGAACTCAAAGAGCGCCAGCGCGCGACGCTGGCGGCGAAGGTGCCCGGCTTCGCCGCCAAGATACGCTGGCTCGATGCGCTGCCCGGGCGGTTCACCGGGGTCATCGTCGGCAACGAAGTGCTGGACGCGCTGCCGGTGGAGCGCTTCCGGCGCGCGGCCGGAGATTACGAAGAATACTGCGTGCGCAGTGAAGGCGAAGGTTTCGCCTGGACCACGCGCCCGGCCGGCGAGCAGCTGGCGGCGGCGCTTGCGGCCCTGGAGACCACGCTGCCGGCACCCTTGGCGGCAGGTTATGAGTCTGAGATCTGCCTCGGCGCCGCTTCGCTGGTCGCGAGCCTCGCTGCTTGCCTCGCACGCGGCGCGCTGTTGCTCCTGGACTACGGCTACCCCCGCGCCGCGTATTACCACCCCGAGCGCAGCATGGGCACGCTCATGTGCCACTACCGGCAGCGGGCTCATGGCGACCCGTTCCTGTACCCCGGCCTCCAGGACATCACTGCCCACGTGGACTTCACCGCCGTGGCGGAGGCGGGCACTGGCGCGGGGCTGGAACTCGCGGGCTACACCACCCAGGCCCATTTCCTCATGGCACTGGGCATCGCCGGTCTTGCGGACACCGGCATGCGCGCCGCTCAGCAGGTGAAGCTGCTCACGCTGCCCGAGGAGATGGGCGAGCGCTTCAAGGCCATCGGGTTCACGCGGGGAGTGGACGCGTCCCTCCAGGGTTTCGCGCTCAGGGACCTGACCCGCACGCTCTGAGAGGGTCGCATCAGCGCTGCGCGGCAGCGTCTCCCGGAGGAGCCTCGTAGCGCGACAGCGCCGTCCCATTGGGGAACCTCCTCAGCGCCCGCACCTTTATCTTGTGCCGGTCGGCCCGCTCCGAATAGGTGAGCAGGTTCTGGGGCCATCCGGGCAAGCCCAGCAAGTACGCGTCCTGCCGGCTTATCAACGCATCGACCAGCTGATGGGGTTGCTCGATGCCGAGCCGGTGCAAGTCATCGTAGAACTTCGGCGAATAGGTGGTCCAACCCAGCTGGATGAGATTGAAATCCATCGCCGGCGGGTGCCGCGGGTCCAGCGCCTCCAGGAAACCCTGCCTGGCCTGGATCACGATGGTGGCGCCGGCGAAATCCCGGTTGAGGCCGTCGATCTCCACCTGTGCGTTGCGCGCTGCCGTCGCGGCTTTCTGGTATCCATGCAGCGTCTGCAACGCGGCCTTGGAGCCGCCGCACAACGCCAGCGCCAGGCTGCAAGCCAGGGCAAGCCGCTCGAAGCGCCCGGCCGGGAAGTGGCGCAGCGCTTGCACCGCCAACACCAGCCCCAGCAATCCGACTCCGAGCTCGAACGTGAATTCCACGCGCGGCAGGAACCCGAAGAACAACGACATCGCCGTGCCGATGCCGAGACACCACAGCGGCGCCAGGGCGCCGATGAGGTTCAGCCGGGATCGCCTCAGGAGCACCAGCCAGAGCGGCAGTGACGCGAACACCAGCAGCACGTAGGGGTTGCGCCAGTCCGCCTTCTGCGCGAAGGTCCCGGCGGCTTCCCTGAGGGAAAGACGCGGCGCGGGGGCTGCATCCAGCAGCACCTGCAGTGCTTGTACCGTATAGGTCCTCTCGTCCAGGAAGTACCAGTTATAGAGGTAAGCCAGGTCACGCCGTGTCCAATGGATGGATCTCAGCGCGGCCCGGTCCTTCATCAGCGCGGCCTTGCGCGGCCGGCTCAGGCGATGTATGTGTCCGCGTAGTTTGTTGAAGGACTCGTACTGCGCCTCCAGCGGGGTGCGGTTCACGTGGCGCCAGCCCAGGTCGGCGACATGGGTGGCGAGGACTGGCACCAGGAAGATGAGCCCCGTGAAGGCCAAGCGCCGGACTGCGGGTCGGGTCTTGCTCTCTCGAAGGGTAAGCGCGAGCACCCACAGCCCGAAACATGCCGAGTAGGCGAGCACGCCGAGCGGTACCTGCGGGCGGATCAGCAGTCCGCAGGCGAACAGCAGGCCGGCGACGAGCGCGCGCAAGCGGACGGCCTCCCCTTCTCTCACTTCAACGCCCAGCCAGGTCAGCGCGCTGGCGCACAACAAGGCGGCGGCCGATGTGTAGTCGAGGAATACCAGGCACCGCACGTAGTAGGCGAAGACCACCAGTGCCAGGGGTGCCCACAGCCAGGGCGAGCGGCAGGTGCGCCACAGCAACCAGAGCCACAGGAACAGGCTCGCCGCGTGGGCGGCATACAGGGCCAGCGGATACCATGCTGCGCCGGGCCACGCCGTATACAGCAGGTGGAGCAGGGAAGTGAAGGGCGCCCCGATGTATGGCACGGGGTAGCCGAGCTTCGCGAACTCGACGATGCCGAAGTTGTCGTTGGTGATGTAGTGGCTCTGCAGGAACCCCCAACAACAGGCGAGGAACGCGATGACCAGTAGTGCCAGGGCGCCTGGCCAGAGCCATGGCCGGTGCCCGCCGCTCATTCGCGTCGGCTGCTGGCTCGGCAGGGAGGGATCAGGGGTCGGGAGGGGCATCTTTCCCGGCCAGTGGGGCAGAGTGGTGAGATTGTACCAGCAGGGCGCCGCCGTCCGCGGGACTCGGACCGCACGCTATAATTTCCATCCGTTCAGGGGTCCGCCGGACCGCGGGACAGACAAGGCGCGCGATGCAAAGCTTCCTGGACATGCTCCCGGCGGGTTACCGCGAATCGTTCGGTATCGGCGAGATCGTGCAGCCGGAGTTCCTGTCTTCCGCGCGCGCCACCGCTTTCACCTGGACCAAGCTCCCCGGCAGGGTCTGTCTCGCGCTCAATCGCGAGTACTTCGATGAGGCCGCGGCGAACAGCAACGTCGTCGCCATCGTCGCGCCGCGCCAGGCCATCACCCCGGGCGCGCTCCCCCGCCAGGCGGTGATCGTCGCCGACAAGGCGACCGACCTCTTCTATGCCCTCCACAACGCCGCGATCCATGCGCCGCGTGCGCCCGCCTCGGCGGTGCGTGAGCTGCATCCCACTGCGCGGGTGGCACCGGACGTACGGCTCCTCGGCGGCGACATCCGCATCGGCGCCGGCAGCGTGGTGCACGAAGGCTGCATCCTGATCGGCCCGCTCGAGATCGGCCCTGACTGCACCGTCATGCCGGGTACCCTGCTCGGCACCGACGGCATGTTCTCCAAGGAGATACTGGGCCGCAAGCACCACATCACGCACTTCGGCGGTGTGAGGCTCGGCCGCAACTGCATCGTGCACGCCGGCAGCAACATCTCCAAGTCCGTCAACTTCGGCGAGGTCACGGACGTCGCTGACGGCGTCAGCATCGGCATCGGCGTCAACATCGGCCACGACTGCAGCATCGGCGCCGACACCGACGTCTCGGGACGCGTGATGCTGGCCGGCCGGGTGACGGTCGGCCGGGACTGCTGGCTGGGCGCCGGCGCCATCCTCTCCAACGCGATCACGGTCGGCGACGGCGCCAAGGTGCGCATCGGCTCGATCGTGATCGGTGACGTCCCGGCCGGCGGCGACGTGTCCGGCAACTTCGCCCAGGACCACAACCAGCGGTTACGTGAGCTGGCCAAGGCGAGGCGCAGGTGAGCAAGGGGCGCTTCGTCTTCAAGGCCGCGCGGGACTACCTGCACAGCACTACCCTGTTCGACCACATCCTGGAGCAGGGCGGTCCGGCGCCTGCCAGGGTCGACTTCCGCTTCGCCAAGCGCACCGATCGGGTCTGCAGCCTCGTGGCGGAGAAGCCCGCCGACGACAAGCTGGTGGCGAGCTACGTGGATTCGCAGCGCAAGCTCTACGCCGTCGAGACGCAGGAACCGATCAGCGAGCGCGTGCCCTACGACGAGGACGCGCTGGCGACGCATTTCACGCTGGAAGGCAGGAGCCTGCGCGTCACCCCCGTGGCGGGCTACTCCTTCATAGAGTGCGTGGTGGCCGGCTACAAGCGGCTCCTCATGTCGCTCTACGGCAAGCAGCGCTTCGCTTTCGTGCGCCTCACCCTCGAGCGCGTGCCCCAGGGCCCGTTCACGGTGACCTTCGTGCGCGAGCTGGGCGGCAATTTCTACCAGGGCAAGATCACCGAGGAAGGCGCCGACATCGGCGGCATCTTCTTCGGCAAGTGGCAATGATCGGCGTCACCGAGGTCGCTTCGTACGTCCCCGGCACCTCGGTCTCCAACCTCGAGCGCGCGGCACTGTCCGGCAAGACCCCCGACTTCATCACCGGCAAAATCGGGTTCAGGCGCGTGACGCGCAAGGCACCGGCCGAAGACACCTCCGACCTCTGCGTGCGGGCGTTCGAGGCGCTCCAGGCGAAGCGGCCGCTGCAGCAGCAGGACATCGACTGCCTCATCGTCTGCACCCAGAACCCGGACGGGCACGGCCTGCCGCACACCTCTGCTGTGGTCCACGCCAAGCTGGGACTGGGGCAGGGCGTCGCCGCCTTCGACATCTCGCTCGGCTGTTCGGGCTTCGTGTACGGCCTCGCCGTGGCCACGGCGTTCATGCAGGCCCAGGGACTGCGGCGCGGCCTCCTGTTCACCGCCGATCCCTACTCGAAGGTGATCGACTCCGAGGACTACGATACCGAGCTCCTGTTCGGTGACGCCGCCGCGGTCACTTACCTCACGGATACGCCCGTGTACCGCATGCTCAAGTCGAGTTTCGCCTCGGACGGCCGGCTGCGCCACTCCATCCAGGTCTCTCCGGAGAGCGGCCGCCTCTCCATGCTGGGCAGCAACGTCTTCAAGTTCACCATGACCGTGGTCCCCGAGCAGATCACGGCCTGCCTGAAGGATAACGGCCTCTCCCAGGGCGACGTGGACCTCTACCTCTTCCACCAGGGCAGCAAGTTCATCGTCGATAACCTCGGCCGGAAGCTGGGCTTGGCCCCCGAGCGGGCGCCCTTCGAGGCCGCGGAGCTGGGGAACACGGTATCATCCACGCTGCCGCTGATGCTGGAGAGGCGGATGGCGGGCGGCCCCAAGCGCATACTATTGAGCGGTTTCGGCGTCGGCCTGTCCTGGGCCACCACCGTACTGGAGAGGGCTTAAGGCCCCGCCGACAGACAACCGGGAGGATACGAACTTGTTCTCGAAAGACCAATTCAGGAATGCCGTGATCGAGGGGCTGAAGCGCGTCCGCAACGTGGATCAGGTGACGATCCGCGACGACGAGAGCTTCGCGAACATCGGGCTGGACTCGCTGGACGGCATGAACCTGGTGCTGGAAGTGGAGTCGATCCTGGGCATCAACCTGGGCGAGTTCGACCTGCGCGGCGCCAACACCATCGAGACCTTCTACGCCAAGGCCTCGGAAGTGGTCTCCCAGCAGAAGTAGCCTGCCGCTCTAGCCTGTTCCGGCCTTCAGGCAGGCCTTCCACGCATCCAGCGCGTCCTCGCGCTTCGGCACCTTCGGTGGGGCATAGGCCGCGTCGATGGCGCCATGCGCCTCCTGGTCGTCGAAGCGCTTCAGGTAGTCATAGGCGTCCTGCCTGGGCCGTCCCAGCAGGCGCAGGCTGATGGCGCTGTCCGCGATCATCGCATCGCGCATGCAGCGCTCCGCCGCCGCGAAGCGCTCCGCCGGAAGCTTCGCCTTGTTCAGCGCACAGCTCTTGAAGTCAGCCGCCGCGTACTCCCAGGCGTCCGTCACAGTGTCGGCATAGACCCGCTTCACCAGCCGGTTCTCCTTCTGCCCCGGCGCGTGGCCGAAGTAGCGGTCTGTCTTCGCCTCGGGCACGCCGCCCACCTTGTACTCGGCGATGCTCTTGATGGAGAGCGCCACCGTGGCGCAGAGCGTGAGGTCCTGCTTCTCCTGCGGCGTGTAACCCGCGGCCTGCACGGCGGATGAGGGACAGAACAGCAATAGGGCCGCGATGGCCGCGGTAAGATGCGCGCCCATCAGTCCCGGCCTATCGCGGCGCGTACTGCTTCGAGGCGCCGCTTCCTGAGCTGCTCGCCGATCTCGGCGCCCTTGAGGTTCGCCGTGTCCAAGGACTCCGTGGTCACGGCCCGGGCCGCCGCGAAGGCGCGGCGCAGGTAGTCGGCCTGCGGGAACGGCGCGTCCTCGAGGCCGGTGCGGCCCCGGTGGTCCGCCTCGCAGGCGGTGAGGAAGAGCCCGAAGCGTTCCGGCCGGCGGAACGCGTCCGCGCCCTCCAGGAGCTTCAGCACCGTGGCGGCGCGCAGCTCCTCCGCCTTGTGCACCAGGCCGTGCTCCCGGGCCACGATCACCGCCAGCTCGCGGAACTCCTTGGGCGTGCGCAGGCGCTCGCACATGGCCTCCACCAGCTTCACGCTGCGTTCCTCGTGGCCGTAGTGGTGCGGCAGGATGTCCTTGGCCGTGGTGCCCTTGCCCAGGTCATGGGTCAGCGCCGC
The DNA here is from genome assembly GCA_036383255.1 of Gammaproteobacteria bacterium. Classification (NCBI taxonomy): domain Bacteria; kingdom Pseudomonadati; phylum Pseudomonadota; class Gammaproteobacteria; species Gammaproteobacteria bacterium. The sequence goes on from DASVOS010000003.1 coordinate 64,027, forward strand.
GTAGCGCACCGTGAGCTCGCCCGAGAGCCGCGCCGCCTGGTCCAGCACCATCATCACGTGCACGCCGGTGTCGATCTCCGGATGCCACTTGGCGGGCTGCGGCACGCCCCACAGCCGGTCCAGCTCCGGGAACACCCGCGCCAGCGCGCCGCACTCGCGCAGCGTCTCGAAGTACACGGAGGGCCGCTCGCAGCCGAGCGCCTTCACGGTCTCCTGCCACACCCGCTCCGGCACCAGCGCATCCACCTCGCCGTCTTCCACCATGCCGCGCATCAGCGCGAGCGTCTCCGGCGCCACCTTGAAGCCCAGCGGCGCGAAACGCGCGGCGAAGCGTGCCGCGCGCAGCACCCGCACCGGGTCCTCCGAGAAGGCAGGGGAGACGTGGCGCAGGAGCCGCGCCTCGATGTCCTTGGCGCCGCCGTAGGGGTCCACCAGCTGCCCCTGCGCGTCCTCGGCGATCGCGTTCAGCGTGAGGTCGCGGCGCTTCAGGTCCTCCTCCAGCGTCACCTCCGGCGCCGCGAAGAAATCGAAGCCGTGGTAACCCTTGCCGGTCTTGCGCTCGGTGCGGGCGAGGGCGTACTCCTCCTTCGTCTCCGGGTGCAGGAACACCGGGAAATCCTTGCCCACGGGCCGGTAGCCCTGGTCCAGCAGCTGTTGCGGCGTCGCGCCCACCACCACCCAGTCCCGCTCCTTGTGGGGCAGGCCCAGGAGCCGGTCGCGCACCGCTCCGCCCACGAGATAGGTCTTCATGCGTCAATCTTATCAGGGGTATGCCCGAGTACCGCGACGCGGCAGCCGGCGCATACTTGGCCGCTCCCGAAGGAGGCCCGCATGAATCCCATCAACCCCTACATCTTCTTCGATGGCGACTGCGCCGACGCGCTGCGCTTCTACGAGCGCGTCCTCAAGGGCAAGATCGGGATGCTGATGCGGGAGGACGAGATGCCCGGCGCCAAGCCGCTCTCGGGCCGCAAGCCTCGCATCATGCACGCGCGGCTGGAGGCGGCCGGCGGCATCCTCCTGGCCTCGGACTGGATGGCCGAGCGGCCGTTCGAGCGCAAGCAGGGGTTCTACGTATCCGTGGAGTTCCCGGCGAAGGAGGAGGCCCAACGGGTGTTCGAGGCTCTGGCGGAGGGCGGGCAGGTGAACCTCCCCTTCGCGGACACGTTCTGGTCCCAGGGCTTCGGCATGCTGGTGGACAAGTACGGCACGCCCTGGATGATCAACGGGCCGCGCAAACCCTGATCAGGCTCAGTCGCGCTTGCGGGCGGCCACCGCCGTCTCGGCATCGCCGCTGCGCTTTTCTGCCTGGCTGGTCTTGAGGCCCGCCGCTTCCACCATGCCGATGCGGTCCGAGAGCCGGCGCGGCTTGCCGTTCAGCCGCCAGTCGAACAGCACGGAGTGCGCCATGACGCGGCGCACGTAGTTGCGGGTCTCGCTGTAGGGGATGGTGTCGATCCACACGTCCGCCGGCAGCGCACCTGATTCCGGCCGCCAGTCGTCCACGCGGTTCTCGCCGGCGTTGTAGGCGGCGGTGGCGAGCGCCTCGCTGCCGTCGAAGTGCTGCAAGAGAGTCCCCAGGTACGCGCTGCCCACCCTAAGGTTGGTCTTGGGGTCCAGGAGGTCCTCAGGGTCGTCCAGCGCGAGCCCGATGCGCGCGCCCACGCTCAGGCCCGTGGAGGGCATGAGCTGCATGAGCCCGAGCGCGCCCACGTAGGACACCGCGTTCGGCTTGAACACGCTCTCCTGGCGGATCACGCCGTAGACCCACGAGAGGTCGATGTCCAGGCGCTGTGCCTGGGGCGCCAGCGTGTACTCGAAGGCGATGGGATAGATGAGCGAGAGGTCCTGCCAGCAGCCGCCGGTGGCCATGGCCGGGATCACCCGCGCGTGCCAGCCCCAGCGCTCGGCGAGCAGCGCCGCCTGGCAGCGGGCCGGACCCGAGAGGCTGCGGGTCGCCGCCGCCCACTCCGCGTCCGCCAGCGGATAGAGGCCCGCGTACACGAGTTCGCGCGCGCGCACGAAACCGGCGCGTGACTCCAGCTGCGCGATCACTTCCTTCGCCGGCTTGCTCGTCTCCTGCACGATGCGGTAGTCGAGGTTCAGGCGGTCCGCGGAGAGGAAGCCGTAGTAGTCCGGCGAGCGCGCCAGCTCCCGGTAGATCGTCTTCGCCTCGGTCTTGCGGCCGAGCGCCTCCAGCGCGCGGGCGCGCCAGTAGCGCCACTCCGTGTCGCCGGCGTCGCCCAGGCCGTTGATGTCCTTGAGCGCCTCCTTCCAGTCGCCGGCGCGCAGCGCCAGGCGTGCGCGCCATTCCGGCACGTTCGGGTCGATCGCGTCGTGCACGCCCTTGATCTGGTCGCGCGCGTCCGGCGTCAGGTGCCACACGTGCTGCATCGCCAGCAGCGTGCGCATGTCGCGCAGGTCGTCATGGCTGAAGCGGTAGCGCTTGGTGAGGTCGTTCCACAGGTGCTCGGCGGCCACCGGCGAGGTGCGGGCGAGCAGGCGCACGCCGGACTGCAGCATCTCCTGGTAACGCGGCTCGTCGGGCACCTGGATGTCCTTGAGCTCGTGCGCCGGATCCGCCGCCATCTGCACCCAGCGCTGCGCCCAGGCGCGGTCGTCCGCCGCCAGCCCCGGCGCCAGCGCCGCGGCGGTGGTGAAGTCGCGGTTGTTCAGCGCCGCCTGCACGCGCTTGCGGCGCATGTCGCTGGTGATCAGGCCCTTCGTGTCCATGTAGTCGAACAGCGTCTGGCACACGTCCAGCGGCACGCCCGGCGTCAGCCACAGGCGCTGCGCGTCATCGGTCCACGCGTTGTGGTCCGGCTCGTCTTCCTTCAGCAGGTGCGCGCTCACCGAGGCGCAGCGCAGCGGCAGGCTGCTCTCGTCGCGGTAGTAGGCGAGCACCTTGCTCCATTCCTGGCGCTTCGCCAACGCCACCAGCCAATCACGGCGCAGGTCATCGTCCATGGGCAGGTCCTGGTTCTCAGCCAGGAACTGCTCCACCAGCGCATCAGGCGCGCGGTCGAGCGTCGCTTCGAGATACGCATAGCGCAGGTACGGATAGAGCGGATAACCCTTAAGGGTCTCGAGGTACGGCGCGAGCTTCGGCATGTCGCCGCGCGTGGCGGCATCCCAGGCGAGCTTGAAGTCGGCGCGCTGTTGCGGAAGAGGATCGGCGTCCGGTGCGGCGGCGCGCGCGATTCCAGCGAAGCACGTCGCCACGAAGACGCACGTCAGGATACGTAAAGACCACATGTTCAATAGGTTACCGCGCGCGCGCCGGCGGGCATATGCTCAAGGCGGGCCCGCCAGTGAATTTTACAAATATGAACAAAAACGGCTTCACCAGCATAGACCCCAGCACCGGCCAGGAGAATCAGGGATACCCTGATTGGGAGCCCGCCCGGCTCGACCGGGCCCTGGACCGGGCCGCCGCTGCGGCCCCCGGCTGGGCGGCCTTGGGCATCCAGGAACGCTGCGCCTTCCTGCGCCGGGCCGGCGACGTGCTGCTGCGGGAGCGGCACCGCTATGCCGAACTCATGAGCCGGGAGATGGGCAAGGTCACGGCGGAAGGCCTCGCCGAGATCGAGAAGTGCGCCGGCGCCTGCAAGTACTACGCGGATGAAGCGCCGCGCATGCTGGCGGACGAACTCATCGAGACGGACGCGAAGAAGAGCCTGGTGACGTATCAGCCTCTCGGGGTGCTGCTCGCGATCATGCCCTGGAACTTCCCTTTCTGGCAGGCCATCCGCGCTGCCGCGCCGGCGCTCGCCGCCGGCAACGTGGTGGCGCTCAAGCACGCCGACAACGTGCCGGGCTGCGGCCTCGCGCTGGAGGAAGTGTTCCGGGAGGCGGGCTTCCCCGAAGGTGTGTTCCAGACGCTCATGGTCACGGTGCCCGGCGTGGACAAGGTGATCCGCGATCCGCGCGTGCAGGCCGTCACCCTCACCGGCAGCGAGCGCGCCGGCGTCGCCGTCGGCCAAGCCGCCGGCGAGACCCTCAAGAAGTGCGTGCTCGAACTCGGCGGCTCCGACGCCTTCGTGGTGCTGGAGGACGCGGACCTCGTCAGCGCCGCGAAGCAGGGCTGCCTGTCCCGCTACCAGAACGCGGGGCAAAGCTGCATCGCCGCCAAGCGCTTCATCCTGGTGGAGCGGGTGGCGGATGCGTTCCTGGAAGCATTCCGCGCCCAGGCGGCGGCGCTCAAGTCCGGCGACCCGCGCGGGGAGGGCGTCACGCTCGGGCCCCTGGCGCGGCTCGACCTTCGGGACAAACTGCACGAGCAGGTACAGGACGCACTGTCCCAGGGCGCGGTCTCCGTGCTCGGCTGCCAGAAACCCGCCGGTCCCGGCGCGTTCTATCCCGCCTCCATCCTCGACCGCGTGCGGCCCGGCATGCGCGCCTGGCGCGAAGAAGTGTTCGGCCCGGTGGCGACCATCATCCGGGTCAAGGACAAAGAGGAAGCCCTGGCGGTCGCGAACGCATCGAGCTATGGCCTGGGCGGCAGCGTGTGGACGGCGGACCGCGAGCGGGGCGAGGCCTTCGCCCGGCGCATGGCCTGCGGCAGCGCCTTCGTGAACCGCATGGTGAAGAGCGACCAGCGCCTGCCCTTCGGTGGAGTGAAGAAATCAGGCCACGGACGCGAGCTCTCGCGCCACGGGATACTCGAGTTCGTGAACGTGAAGACCCTGAGCCTTGATTGAGGGTATCTTGTTCGACTGAAGGTCCTCCCGGAGTCAGCGGACATGCCCAGCTTCCGTCCCAGGCGCCCTGCAGTCGTGGGCGCCTTCATCCTCATGGCTGCTGCCGCGGCCCCGCTCTGGGCCGCCGAGCCTGCTTCCGATGCGGAGCTGCATCGGATGCTGGTCACCCGCGTGGATTCCCAGAAGCTCGCCACCGGCATCGTGATAGGCATCGTCGAGCCCTCAGGCCGGCGCATCGTGAGCTACGGCACCCTGGGCCTGGACGACAAGCGGCCGGTGGACGGCGACACCGAGTTCGGCATCGGCTCCCTCACCAAGGTCTTCACCGCGCTCCTGCTCTCGGACATGGCCCGGCACGGGCAGCTCAGCCTGGACGACCCTGCCGCCAGGTACCTGCCCGCCGGCCGTGTGAGCTTGCCCCGCTTCGAGGGCAAGCCCATCACGCTCGCGGATCTGGCCACCCACACCGCCGGCTTCCCGATCCGGCCCACCAACCTCAAGTCGGACTGGGCCAAGCAGGACGAGATGGGCCAGATGATGGTGACCCAATACAAGGAGTACGAGGGCTACACCCTCGATGACCTCTACAGCTTCGTGTCCTCGTTCACGCTCAAGCAGGCGCCGGGCACCCACTACGAGTATTCCAACGTCAACTACGGCCTGCTCGGCATCGCGGAATCCACCCGCGCCGGCAAGCCCTATGGCGAGCTGGTGCAAAGCACCATCCTCGACCCCCTCGCCATGCACGACACCCACATGCAGTTGCCGCCGCCGCTGCAGCCGCGTCTCGCCATGGGATACACCGCCTTCTATGGCCAGCTCAGCGCTGCGCCGCCGGAGCCCATGGGCCCGCTGGACGCCGCCGGGGCCTACTATTCCACCGCCGATGACCTGTCCCGCTTCCTCGCCGCCGTGCTCGGCCTGGAGAGATCGGACCTCAAGCCCGCCATGGACGCGATGCTCGACGTGCGGCATCCCGGCGGCATGACGCCCTTCGGCCCGCCCGCCGGCACGGACCAGATCGCGCTCGCCTGGAACGTCCATACCGACGGCGACCACCAGGTGGTGTGGAAGAACGGCAGCGTCAGCGGCTACCGCGCCTTCATGGGTTACGACCCCAAGCGCCGCATCGGCGTGGTGGCCCTGGCCAACGCCCAGAGCGGTCCCGGCGTGGACGACATCGGCCTGCACCTCCTGGACCCGCATCTGCCGGTGGACCTCACAGTGCCGAAGTTCTATGCGCAGGTACCGATGGACGCCGCCACGCTGGAGCGGTACGCGGGCACTTACCGCTTCTCGCCCACGGACGCCATCACCGTCGTCCGCCGGGGAGACCATCTCTACCTCACGGAACCGGGGCAGCCGAAGCTCGAGATGTTCGCCTACGGCCCGCAGGACTTCTTCCTCAAGATCGCCGACGCCCAAGCCAGCTTCAGCGAGGTGAAGGATGGCCATGCCATGAAAGTCATCTGGCACCAGGGTGGGCAGGATTCGCCGGGTACGCGGGTAGACGATGCTCACTAGAAGGATCCCCCGCACCGGTGAAGCGCTCCCTGTCATCGGCATCGGCACCTGGGAGAGGTTCGACGTCGCCTCGGGCGCCCCCCGCCGCGCCCAACTGAAAGAAGTCCTCGCTACCCTGTTCGCCGCCGGTGGGCGTCTCATCGACAGCTCCCCCATGTATGGCCGTGCCGAGGGCGCGGTGGGCGAGCTGCTCGCCGCCCTGCCGGATGCGCCCAAGCCCTTCGTCGCCACCAAGGTCTGGACCCAGGGCCGCATCGAAGGCGTCGCTGGGATGCAGCGTTCCGAGCGGCTCATGGGCGGGCGGCTCGACCTCATCCAGGTCCACAACCTCCTGGACTGGCGCACGCACCTCAAGACTTTGGAAGAGTGGAAGGCCTCAGGCCGCATCCGCTACATCGGCATCACCCATTACACGCCCAGCGCCCACGCGGAGCTGGAGAGCGTCATGCGCGCCGCGCCTTGGGACTTCGTGCAGCTGGACTACGCGCTGGAGGACCGGGCTGCCGAGCGGCGCCTCCTGCCGCTGGCGCAGGAGAAAGGCATCGCCGTGATCGTGAACCGGCCCTTCGGCGGCGGCGGCCTCATCCGCCGCCTCGTGAAGCAGCCCCTGCCGGACTGGGCCGCGGCCGCCGGCTGCTCCAGCTGGGCGGCGCTGCTCCTCAAGTTCATCTTAGGCAACCCCGCCGTCACCTGCGTCATCCCCGGCACCGGCGACCCGGCCCACATGCGCGAGATATTGGAAGCCGGCACCGGCAGCTTGCCCGATGAAGCGACGCTGAAGCGCATGCGAGCGCTAGCCGACTGAGAGGGGGCATCCCTGTCCGAATCCGTTCCACCGCCCGAAGCGCGGGGCACACCAGAAAAGAGAAGGGGCTGCCGAAGCAGCCCCTCCTACAGCCAATAGCTCTCTTCGTTTTTTATTATTTCGTCGCCGCCGCGGGAGCCGCGGAAGCATCAGCCTTGGTGTACTCGAAGGTCTTGCTGGTCAGCACGTTGCCGGAGGCGTCCATCACCTCCACCTTCCAGGTGCCGAGCTTGGAGGGGTCCAGCTGCTTGCTGGTGTTGGTGCGGTAGCGCGCCGAGCTCGGGGTCTGCTTCACCTCGGCCTGGGTGATGTCGTTGTAGCTCCAGCGGAAGGTCACTTCCTGCCCCTGCAGGTTCACCAGCACGCAGTAGAAGAAGATGCGGGTGTTGCTGTTGTCGAGGGTGGTGACCGCGTCGTTCGGCTCGTGGTTGGTCACGCCGCTGGTGAACTGGGCGCGGCTCACGGAGCCGTTGGCGGCGGGCTTGGCGGGCGCCTCGGAGGCAGCCGGGGCGGCGGCTGCGGCGCTGCCGGCGGCCGGCATGTCCTCGGCGAACGCCGAGCCGGCGGCGAGCAGCAGGCCGAACGCGAGCGCCATGATCTTTTCGTTCTTCGACATGACTGATTCTCCCTTCAGGGGCAATGTGTGGATGTGTGAAGAAATCGTGGGATGTCCCCGCGCCGAGTATATATCTATGGGACGTCAGCATCATGGCTCCGATGCCGACCCTACATAATGCGGAGAAAACATAATGCGAAGACGCATGGAGGCGTTGGTCCTGTCGGCTGTGTTGATGACAGTCCTGCATCCCGTCCGCGCCGAGCCCGTGCCTTCCGTTGCGTCCAGCACCGCACCTGCCGCCACCACCGCGCCTGCACCCGCGACGAGCGCGGCACCGCCGGCTTCCACGGCACCTGCCAGGCCTGCGGCGGGTGCCGCCGCTGCCACCGCACCGGCAGCGGGCGTCGCGCCCACGCCGCCTCCCACCAGCGCGCCCACGCCTGCCACCAGCGCGCCGCCGGTGAAGCTGCAGTACTCCTACGTGGACGTGGCCACGCTGCACACCCAGCCCTACGGCAACCACGACATCGGCCACGGCCAGCGGGTGGACTTCGCCTACGCGCTCGGCGATGGCGCCTACCTGGTGCTGCACGGCATCCGCCGCAACCTCAAGGTCTCCACCAGCCGCGCCTATGACGCGGGTTTCGGCTTCCACACCACCGCCACGCCGGGCCACAACTTCTTCATGGAACTCCTGTGGAGCAGCTACAGCCTCGACCGCCAGCCCGCGGAGGACATCAGCGGCCACGATTACGCCGCCCGGCTCGGCATCCGCGCGCTGCCGGTCGCGAACCTCGAGCTCTTCGCCGACCTGCGCTACAACCATGATCCCAGGCTCGCCGGCCGCAGTGCCGGCGAGTGCGGCTTCCTCTACCACTTCGGCTTCGCGCCCTCCGTGGCGGCGGGCTTCAGCCTGGGGGCGAACGGAAAAGAGAATGATTACCTCATCACTCTCCGGTGGTACTACTAAAAGAAAAGGCCCCTTTCGGGGCCTTTTCAATATCAGCGGCTTTTAGCTCAACCGCCGAGAGACACATAGAACATTTGATCTTCACGACGAACCGTCAAGAAGAGTGAACCGTCCTTGTCCTTCAGCGCCAGCTTCCGAAACTCCGCGGCGCTCTTCACCGGCTGGCGGTTCACGGCGATGATCACGTCGCCCTCCCGCAGGCCCGAGTAGGCGGCGTCGCTGTCCGGCGCGATGCCGGTGATCACCACGCCCTGCACCTGGCCGTAGAGCGGCGAGTTGTTCTTCTCGAGGTTGGAGACGTTCAAGCCATGCAGGCCGTTGTCGGTGCTGCCGCCCTCGTCGCCGCCTTCCGTGTCGCCTTCCTCGCCCTTGCCGATGGTGGCCTTCACGCTCATCGGCTTCCCGCCGCGCACGATGCCTAGCGTCACCTCCGTGCCCACCCGCATCACGCCGAGCGTGCTGGTGAGCCCGGAGTTGCTGAGCACCGGCTGGCCGTTCACGGTCAGGATCACGTCGCCGGCCTTGATGCCGGCCTTCTCCGCCTCGGAGCCGGACTGCACCTGCGTCACCACCACGCCGGACTGCTGGCTTATCCCCAGGCCCTTGGCGATGTCCGGCGTCAGGTTCTGGATGGTGATGCCGAGCACGCCGCGCTGCACCTTGCCGTACTGGATGATCTGCTCCATCACGTTGCGCGCCATGTTGATGGGGATCGCGAAGCCGATGCCGATGTTGCCGCCGGAGCGGGACAGGATCGCGGTGTTGATGCCCACCAGGTTGCCGTTCAGGTCGATCAGCGCGCCGCCCGAGTTGCCGGGGTTGATGGAGGCGTCGGTCTGGATGAAGTTCTCGAACTTGCCGTCCTCGATGCCGTCGCGGCCGAGCGCCGAGACGATGCCGGAGGTCACCGTGTGGGTGAGGCCGAAGGGGTTGCCGATGGCCACCACGAAGTCACCCACCTGCAGCGCGTCGGAGTTGCCGAGGCTGATGGCGGTGAGGTTGTCCGGCTCGATCTTGAGCACCGCCACGTCCGTCTCAGGATCCTTGCCCACCACCTTGGCTTTGAAGCTGCGGTTGTCGTACAGCGTCACGGTGATCTGGTCCGCGTTCTCCACCACGTGGTTGTTGGTGAGCACGTAGCCCTTGGCCGCGTCCACGATCACGCCGCTGCCCAGGCTCTGGAACTTGCGTTCCACCGGGGCGCCGCCGCGACCGCTGCCGCCGAAGAACTGCTGGAAGAAGGGGTCGTTCATGAACGGGTTGTTCTGCTGCACCTGCACGTGGCCGCGGGTGGAGACGTTCACCACCGCCGGGCCCACGCGCTTGATCACGGGCGCGAGCGTCGGTACCGCCTGGCCGGTCACGGCCGCGGGCGGGGGGTTATGGGCCTCGGCGGGGAGGATCACGGAGAGCGAGGCGGCGGTGAAGACCGTGGCCAGCAGCGAGGCTGCGGCGAGCACTTGGGCGATGCGTTTCATCGTTGGGCGTCCCTCAATGGATGTCAGCGGATGGATGGGTCGTTGCGACTCAGGGTCCTGGGCGATAACGCGTGGGGCCGGCGGGCGTGTACCCGCGGCGCGCTTTGGCGCCCATAAGGCCCGATGCACGGGCAGGGCAGAAGGTCGCAAAGTCCCGTAAATGATACGACCCCCGGAGGGGTCATTGGGTTCAATCCACTATATAAGAGGCCAGCCGTACCGGCGCGCCGCAACCATGAAGCGCACCGATACGGCCGGACCTTCAGCTGACTCTTAGTTAACTTTCACCGCGATCTTGCGAGGCGCGGCAGCGCAGGATGCGCTGCGACTGCCTGGTCCGGACCTGTGCCGGACCAGGCAGGTCCGCGAAGGCCAGGGATGGCCTTGCGGACACGCCTGGAAGAAGGCGGCGGTCTTAGTGGCTCGCCGTCTTGACGGCGATCTTACGAGCCGCCGCCTTCGCCAGCTTCGGAATCACGATCTCCAGCACGCCGTGGCTGCCGTGGGCGCTGATGTTCTCCGCGTCGGTGCCTTCCGGCAGGGTGAAGCGGCGCAGGAAGCGGCCACTCAGGCGTTCCACGCGCTTCCAGCCGTCCTGCTCGGTGCGGGACTCGGCCTTGCGCTCGCCGGAGAGCGTGAGCACGCCGTCCTCCATGCTCACCTCGATGTCCTTCGGGTCCACGCCCGGCACGTCCGCATGGATCACGAAGCGCTCGGCCTCTTCCTTGATGTCCACGGAAGGCACCCAGTCGGCCGCCGGGGCGGCGTCGCGGGTGAGCTGGCCGTGCTGGCCGGCCAAGAGCCGGTCCACCAGGTCGAAAGCGCCCCAGGGCTGGTAACGGATCAGTTGCATGGTCATCACCTCAAAATGAGTTGTGGGATAAGTCGATGTCTCCTAGGTATGGGTGGGAGGGGATTTCTCAAGCCCCCCTGAATGCCTGGAAATGGGGCTTGGAGCCGCCTCCAGCGGCCCCCTTTATCAAGAGGGCGCGTTCCGCCGCGCCCACGGGCCCCTTTTCTTTGCTCGCCCAAAGAAAAGGGGCGAAAAGAAAGGGCGCCCCCGGGATGCCGGCCCGAAGCGGGCTGAAGCTGCGCGCTTCGCTCGCTGCGCAGCTTCACCCACTGGGCTTCCCTGCCCCGCGTGTGAAGGCGCCGCCGTCCTGGCGGCGCCCTTCGGCTTGGCTTGCTCGCTCCAGTGCTCGCCGGCATCCAAGGGGGTGGGAAGAATTCGCGTCTCTATCTCTTTCCCCGTAGCGCGAGCCGAGCATCGCAGCGAGCAAGGCCGGCCCGAAGGGGTGCGGCCCAGGGAGGGCCGCACCCGCGCGAAGGGACAGGGATGTCCCGTGAGCGCGGCCCCGCAGCGAGCGAGAAGCGCAGGGGTGAGCCGCGAAGCGGCGAACGGCCGGCCAGGGATGGCCGGGCTGACGGCACGCCAGGGACGGATACCCTGGCGTGCCCCGCGCTCCGGGCGAGCGCTTTTGGTTACTTTTGGCGCGCCAAAAGTAACCCGCCGCCAGGAGGCGGCGGAACGGATTTGGACAGGATGTCGCTTCCAGGAAGCCGCCCCTCCAGATCACTCCTGGTCGGTTGCGCTACTGCAGCCCGGGCCACGCCCACCGCTGCGGCTTTTGTGCCCACTTCCGGCCATGACGTCCTGCCAGACGGGGCTTACAAATCCTCAGGTATTTACCCCACTTCCATTGCCCAAGGCTTTGTGATTTACTCGCGCCAACCCTAGATGTTGTGTTGTCTGCTGTGGCGGGTACAGGGCCTAAAACAGCAAGAAGACGGCTTAATTTTGTCTTCTAACCCTTTGATTTATAACATTAAGTTAATTTGACAAGCCGGGGTTCAGGGTCTACGCTTAATCGAGGACAAGTTGGGCCGGGCAGGCACAAGATGTTGTGGTCTCCATTCCCCAGCTTTTCCACATGTTATCCACGGATTGGACACAGGGTCTGCAACGGAAGCGTCAGTGCAGACCGGGCTGGGGGCCGCTTTGTGAGGGGCGGTTCCTATTCAAAGTCGAAGAAATGCCCACATATTCATGGAGGCTGAGTCGTTGATGAACACCGTGCTGAAGCCGGCCCCCGCGGCCGTCACCGAGATCCAAGTGCAAGAAGCCTCCTCCGACATCTGGGACAAGAAGTACCGTCTCAAGGCCAAGGACGGGACCATCATCGACCACGAGGTGGACGACACCTGGAAGCGGGTCGCCAAGGCCCTCTCCGACGTAGAGGCTCCCGAGAAGCGCGCCGAGTGGAACGAGAAGTTCCTGTGGGCGCTGCGCAACGGCGCCATCCCGGCCGGCCGCGTCACCTCCAACGCCGGCGCCCTCGAGCACAAGCCCGCCACCAGCACCATCAACTGCACCGTGTCCGGCACCATCCGCGACTCGATGGACGACATCCTGAACAAGGTCCACGAGGCGGGCCTCACCCTCAAGGCCGGCTGCGGCATCGGCTATGAGTTCTCCACCCTGCGCCCCCGCGGCGCGTACGTGGCCGGCGCCGGCGCCTACACCTCCGGCCCCATGTCGTTCATGGATATCTACGACAAGATGTGCTTCACCGTGTCCTCGGCGGGCGGCCGCCGCGGCGCCCAGATGGGCACCTTCGAGGTAGGGCACCCGGACGTCACCGACTTCGTGCGCGCCAAGCGCGAAGACGGCCGCCTGCGCCAGTTCAACCTCTCGCTCCTGGTCACCAGGGACTTCATGGAAGCGGTGAAGGCGGACGGCGAGTGGCAGCTCGTGTTCCCGCTGGACAAGAAGGAAGCCGAGAGCGGCGACATCGACCTCAAGGATCCCACCAAGGTGGTGTGGCGCGAGTGGCCGACCACCGTCAACTACCTGGTGGACGAGCAGGGCCTCGTCGCCTGCCGCATCTACAAGACCATCCACGCCCGCAGGCTGTGGGACCTCATCATGGCCTCCACCTATGACTTCGCGGAGCCCGGCTTCGTGCTCATAGACAAGGTCAACGAGATGAACAACAACTGGTGGTGCGAGAACATCCGCGCCACCAACCCCTGCGGCGAGCAGCCGCTGCCGCCCTACGGCTCCTGCCTGTTGGGCAGCGTGAACCTCACCAAGTTCGTGCTGGAGCCCTTCACGCCGAATGCCCGCTTCGACTGGGACCAGTACCGCGAGGTGGTCAAGGTCTTCACCCGCATGCTGGACAACGTGGTGGAGATCAACGGCCTGCCCCTCGAGCAGCAGCGCAACGAGATCAACCGCAAGCGCCGCCACGGCATGGGCTACCTGGGGCTGGGTTCCACCATCACCATGCTGGGCTGGAAGTACGGCTCGCTGGAATCCGTGAAGTTCACGGAAGACGTCTCCCGCGAGATGGCCATCGCCGGCTGGGAAGAGGCCCTCGAGCTCTCCAAGGAGAAGGGCCCCGCCCCCATCATGGTGGAGGAGTTCACCGTCACCGCCGACATGCTGAGGAAGCGCCCCGAGATGGCGCAGGACGGCTGGAAGGTGGGCGACAAGATCAAGGGCCGCGAGCTGCACGCCAACTACAGCCGCTACATGCAGCGGGTGGCGGAAGTGGCGCCGGACCTGGTGGATGCGCTCGCCGCCCATGGCGCGCGCTTCACGCACCACAGCTCCATCGCGCCCACGGGCACCATCTCCCTGTCGCTGGCCAACAACGCCAGCAACGGCATCGAGCCCAGCTTCGCGCACCACTACTTCCGCAACGTGATCCGCCCCGGCAAGAAGTCCAAGGAGAAAGTGGACGTCTACTCCTTCGAGCTGCTGGCCTACCGCGAGCTGATCAACCCGAAGGCCATGCCTAACTCCGAGAAGGCGGACGAGAAGCTGCCGGAGTACTTCATCACCGCGGAGAACATCACCCCCAAGGAGCACGTGGACATCCAGGCCGCGGCCCAGAAGTGGATCGACTCCTCCATCTCCAAGACCGCGAACGTGCCCACGGACTACCCGTACGAGCAGTTCAAGGACATCTATCTCTACGCCTACGAGCAGGGCCTCAAGGGCTGCACCACCTTCCGCTTCAACCCGGAGGCGTTCCAGGGCGTGCTGGTGAAGGAGCAGGACCTCAAGAACACCGTGTACAAGTTCACCCTCGAGGACGGCACCGTCGTCGAGGCGCGGGGCGACCAGGAGATCGAGTATGACGGCGAGAAGCATACCGCCGCCAACCTGTACGACGCTCTCAAAGAGGGCTACTACGGTAAGTTCTGAGGAATAAGAAGGTTTTGTTGGAGGTGAAGCAAGGAACGCTGTGAGCGTGTATTGGTTGCCAGGGATGCAGGCAGTACGGAGACGCAAACAGCTTTTAAGGTTCCGGCGTCCCGCGAGGGACGTTACCGGGAGACCGGGAGGGGTCGGGCGGCCGGTAAAGCCGCTCGATCTATTTAAGACCGGAGACGCATTTTTAGAGGTGGAGAGCGTGAGCGAGCAAAGTGCCGGCAAGATGCCACTGCCGCCGTACTACGTGGCCATCTTCACCTCGCGGCTCAACTCCAACCCGGCGGGCTACGCCGAGATGGCGGAGCGCATGGCCGAGCTCGCCGCCCAGCAGCCGGGCTACCTGGGCGCCGAGAGCGTGAGGGACGCGGATGGCCTGGGCATCACCGTCTCCTACTGGAAGGACGAGCAGTCCATCCGGAACTGGAAGCGCGAGTCGGAGCACCGGGAGGCCCAGGAGACGGGCCGCAAGCAGTGGTACCAGTCCTACCAGCTGCGCATCGCCAGGGTGGAACGGGCTTACGGGTACGAAGCCCCCAAGTGACATGTCGGCAGGCGCATAGAGCGGTTGCCTATACTTAAGAGACAGAGGTCAGGAACATGAGCAGCATAAAAATAGAGAAGAAGATTACCCGCTACGCGGTGCAAAAGCCCGAGGAAGTGGCGGTGAAGCAGGACGCCGAAGCCAAGCAGGCCGAGAACAAGGCCGCGGCCCTCGCGCTGTCCTCCAAGCCCGTGGAGAAGATCGTCACCGAGCGGGCCGAGAAGAAGCACAAGGCGGAAGTCATCCGCATGCACGAGGCCCTGGAGCGCCCCGAGCTCCTCATCGGCAGCACCTACAAGGTGAAGACGCCGGTCTCGGACCATGCCATGTACATCACCATCAACGACATCATCCTGAACGAGGGCACGCCCTACGAGCAGCGCCGCCCGTTCGAGATCTTCATCAACTCCAAGAACCTGGACCACTTCCAGTGGATCGTGGCCCTGACGCGCATCATCAGCGCCGTGTTCCGCAAGGGCGGCGACGTGGCGTTCCTGGTGGAGGAGATGAAGGCGGTGTTCGACCCGCGCGGCGGCTACTGGAAGCCGGGCGGCAAGTTCATGCCCTCGCTCATCGCCGAGATCGGCGACGTCATCGAGAAGCACCTGGTCTCCATCGGCCTCATGCACAAGGAAGGCCTGGACGACCACCAGAAGAAGCTCATCGCCCAGAAGCGCGCCGAGTTCGAGGCGGCGGCGAAGCAGACCGATGCCTTCGCGGACTCCAAGTTCCCCGCCGGCGCGCAGCTGTGCCAGAAGTGCAGCACCGCGGCGGTGGTGATGATGGATGGGTGTATGACGTGTCTTAACTGCGGCGACTCAAAGTGCGGCTAATAGCGTCGCCAGCGACCCGGATACTTCGTTGAAGCGGCGGGCAAGGATGCTCACATACACTAAGAGTATGCTCCGCCCCTTGCCCTGGCTTCGCCTCGTCTGCGGGCCGCGGGCTCGCTCTTAGTTATGAGAATAAAATCCGTGACGAAAGCAAAGAGGCGGCAAACCCGCCTCTTTGCTTATTTAATTACGGAAATGCATTTATGACGGGAAATGGCAAGCTGTGGAAAAGCATTTCTGTCCGCAAACTTTCTAGCGGCAAAGATCCCATAGCGGTTATTGAACAAAAGGCGAGAGCCTTGGCTCTGAGCGCCATGGACAAAGGCTGGCGAGGACCGCCTTTTGATCCGTTTCAACTCGCTGATTACCTGGGCTTCTCGGTCATACCTACCGATTCTGTAAAAGATGCTCGCCTATTGATGAAGGATTCCACCGTAAGGATTGAATACAACCCCAATAGAAACGCCGCAAGAATTCGCTATAGCATCGCCCACGAAATTGCACATACGCTTTTCCCTGACTTTCAGGAGGCTGTGCGCAATAGATCAGACTCTGACGATGAAACAGTTGAGACGAAAGAACCTCCAACCGACTTGGAATTGGAGTTGCTGTGCAATCTAGCGGCGGCCGAACTTCTGATGCCGATAGGAGATATGCAGGATTTCTTGGACAAAGAAATTTCCATCAGAACAATATTGGATCTGAGGGAAAAATATAAAGTTTCAACAGAGGCGGTATTACTTCGTTACGTGAAGGCTACGAACAGCTCTTGCGCCGCATTTTCTGCCGCGCGCTCAACCTCTGACCCTGAGCTCTATAAGATTGATTATTTCATACCGTCAGTCTCATGGAATCACAAAGGGCTTTCTAAGAACACTGTGATTAGAAATAGCTCGGTTCTAGCCGAGTGCAAGGCAATCGGCTACACGGCGCACGGTGATGAATCATGGGCAGGCAGCGGCAGAAAGCAGCATATTGAAAGCGTCGCGATACCTCCGTATCCCGGCGATCAGTACCCACGAATAGTGGGATTAATACAATCCATCAAAGCCGATACAAACATCGAGCAAATTGACTACGTCATAGGAAATGCATTGGACCCCCGAGGAAAGGGCAAGAAGGTAATTACCCATATCGTTAATGACGGAGCCTTGGCATGGGGGGGCCGAGGGTTTGCCATGCAACTAAAAAAGAAATTCCCTGTTGCTTATGCTGAATACAGAGCCTTCACATCTTCAAACAGACAACTGCTCAAACTTGGAAATATTCACACCGGGCACGCATCCGCAGACGTCTTAATTGTGAGCATGATTGCGCAGAAAGGTTTCGGTGAAGGCGGCAGCAGGAGAGTCGTCTACGCTGCTTTGGCAGACTGTCTTCAAAAATTGGTCGATGTAGCGGGTATGAACTCGGCATCCGTCCACATGCCCAGAATAGGCACCGGACAGGCCGGCGGCGAATGGAATGTAATAGAACAGCTCATACATTCATCGTTAATCGCTTCTCATATTAGAACTCACGTCTATGATTTGACGGTTCAGGGGGTTTAATCAACTAAACCAGGGGTTTAATAGGGCAGGGATATGCTTAAGCAAATCATCCTTCTTTCAGGGCCTGTGTCGTCGGGGAAAAGTAATCTCGCAAAACGACTGCGTGATCGACATGGCCTCACTGTCGTCAGTACGCGTGAGCTCATAAGGCAGCTAGAGCCCAACGTAGAACCTGAGCGTAAAGCCATGCAGCGCGCAGGAGAGCGGCTTGATAGAAAGACTGAGGGTGGGTGGGTCGCCGAGGCAGTGGGGCGGCTGACAACGAATAACTCAGATATTGAATATTTGGTTGTTGATGCTGTTCGAATTAGAAATCAAATTGCGGGGCTTCGTAGAGCTTATGGATCTAAAGTCATTCACATTCATCTAACAGCCTCAGATGAAGTGCTCCGCGATAGATATTTAAAGAAACAAAGTCCAATACAAGAATTGCCAACATACGCTGATGTGCAAAAAAACGCGACAGAGCGAAATGTTAAGAAATTGGCAGAATTCGCTGACGTTGTTATAAACACTGACCGTTGTCTCCCCGAAGATATCTCCGTTCGCGCCGCAAGCCATATAGGAATATATGGCCGTACGTTCTACCAAAACGTTGATGTACTAGTCGGCGGCCAATATGGAAGTGAAGGTAAGGGTCAAGTCGTCGCGTTTCTATCAAAGGAATATGACTATCTAGTCAGAGTAGGTGGCCCTAATGCGGGGCACAAAGTCTGGGCATCAACAGGCTCTTACACATTCCACCATCTTCCTTCGGGGACTAGATCTTCTGACGCAAAGCTAATTATCGGAGCTGGAGCAGTACTGCGGCTTCCGGATTTACTCAAGGAAATAGCTGAGCATACCGTCAGACGAGACCGCTTGGTAATAGACCCAAATGCAATTCTAATAGAAGACGAAGACATAGTTATTGAAAAGGAGCTTGAGAAGTCAATTGGCTCGACTGCTCGTGGGGTGGGTGCAGCCACAGCGCGAAAAATCTTACGCACCATAGCAAAGCCAAAAGTGAGACTTGTTCGAAATGAGCCTGAGCTCGCCGCGTTTATGGGCGAGACTCGCGAAATATTGGAAAAAGCTCACTCCGAGGGAAAGAAGATATTGCTGGAAGGCACTCAAGGTACTGCCCTTAGCATTCATCATGGCATGTATCCTTATGTCACCTCTCGAGATACGACTGTAGCGGGGTGCTTAGCAGAGGCGGGAATTTCACCAGCCCGCGTACGAAAGATTGTGATGGTGTGTAGAACCTATCCAATAAGGGTGCAGAGCCCAGAGGATGGAACATCAGGGTATATGAGTCAGGAGATATCTTTGGAGGAGATTCATAAAAGATCTGGCATACCGCTCGAAGAGCTGCAAAGGATCGAAAAAACCTCTACCACTAACAAGAAACGGCGTATCGCGGAATTCGATTGGACGCTTATACGAATGGCGTCGTGTCTAAACTCTCCTACAGACATTGCTCTGACCTTTTCCGATTATTTCACCATTGAAAATCAGAAGGCTCGACGGTTTGAGCAGCTAAGCATAGAGACAATAAATTTTATTGAAGAATTAGAAAAGGTTGCATCAGCTCCCGTTTCTCTAATATCCACGCGGTTCCACTCGCGCTCAATCATTGATAGAAGGATGTGGTAAGTGCCGATATCGCAAGAAGAGTTTGTTGCAGCTTTTCCAAAGCTCTATCACATGGCTCACAAGGACAGTTGGCCATCGATACGCAAGCACGGCTTGCTCAGTACAACTGCTTTGCTTGATTTGTTTGGAATCGAGGGGGGGCCTAGAAAAGACATCGAGTCTAAACATCGCGCTGAATATATAAAAATCGAGAGCCCAAAATACGGCGTCGCGATGATACGAGACCAAAAACCCATGAGCGATTCTGGCCTGGCGCGGTGCCTTGAGGACGGTCTTACGCCAACGAAGTGGTACCACATCCTGAATGGCAGGGTATTTATGTGGACATCTATGGAACGACTAGAAACCTTGATGTCGGCAAGGTCCTACAAGAAAGACAAGCACCTTGTACTAGTGTTCGATTCAAAAAGGTTGATGGAGAAGCATTGGAAGTCGGTGACATTTTGCGCTATGAACAGCGGATGTACGACACCATTTGCTCACCCTCGCGGCAAGACCACGTTTATGCCTCCAGAAAAGTACCCTTACGCCGAGAATAGAAGGCGAAAGGGAAGAAGAGACGCAATCGTCGAAGTGGCGGTAGTGGGAGGCATGTCGGATATCGAGAACTGCCTAGTTGATCGACAAGTAATTTCATATGGTCAAATCAAGTCACTAAAGTGAGCGTGACCGTAACCAGTAAGGAACTTGTTGAAAAATCAGTGAGGGCTGCCGTTTCATCGATTGAGCTCTATAACAAGCCTGATTTCAACTATAGAGAGGAATCATTTGCCATCTTGATGTGCACAGCATGGGAACTGCTTCTTAAGGCGAAGAAACTAGCTGATAACAAAGAAGACTTTGAGTCAATTAGTGAAATTCGCAAGAGGCTCGACCCTGAATCTGGTCAGGAACTAGTACTTCGAAAGATGAATCGTAGCGGCAATCCTATGACGCTAGGTCTAGGATTTCTTGCCACAAAGGCACTTGAAGAAAAGTGGGATGGCTACACAAAGGAGTGTCTCGCTAATACCGAGTTGCTTATGGAATTAAGAGATAATTCTGTTCATCTTGTTAATAACGATTTGGCTTTGTCACAACAGGTTTTAGGGCTCGGATTGGCATCGCTCAAAAACTACATGTCCCTTGCCACGCGCTGGTTTGGCGTGGATTTCTCCAAATACAATTTCTATCTGATGCCAATGAGTTTCTATCACGGTTTTGAGGCGCTAGCAGCTGGGTCAATAACTCCAATTACGGAACAGTCAAAGAGATTTCTGGACTATTTGGCGTCAGTAAGCAAAGAGCCCACCGAAGGCTCAGATCATTACGTTTCACTTGCCATAGAGACAAAGATTATAAAAGGCAAGGGAGCTGATGGAGTTTCGGTGCGTTGGACGTCCGATCTCGCGGCACCCGCTATGAGCGTTAAAGAGGAGTCACTACTCGAGCGATACCCCTACGATACAGCGGATCTAGTTAAAAAGCTCAAAGAACGTTACTCAGACTTTAAGCAGGACAAAAATTTCCAGAAGTACAAGACCCCGTTGTTGGACGACGAGAAGTATTGCCGGAAAAGGCTATATAACCCTAAACGCCCAAAAAGTGGTTCTAAGAGTTTCTTCAGTTCAGAGGTCTTCAAGGTTTTCGATCAGTACTACACAAAAAAATGATATTCGTTAAAAGGAGTCTGGTTGGACGAGAAAGAGCAGAATCACGTATATCAGCGAATTGGCGAATTCGTAGTATCTTTTCAATGGATTGAAAACAAGCTGCGCGAAATCGGTTGGTTTATTCTAGATCCGGCTAGAAAAAATTGGCCACCCCAGTCTCTACGTAACCTTACTTCTGCGGATCTATACGAGCAGGTAGAGGGGTTATTTCTCGAAGCTTTGCCTAAATGCAAATTGTCCGCTGAGCTTGAGAAAGACTTCAGATCTAGGTTCCTTCAGTCCAGACATCAATTTGCTTCGCTTCGAAGAGCGAGAAATAAGATTCTCCACTCCGCTTTTATTGAGCTAAAAGCTGGCAGAGAAGTTCAAGGAATATTACGAATAGATCCGAAAGGCGAAAGGGATGCGGAAACGGGAGAAATTCTCTTCAGTGATGAAATGCTTTCGGACAAGTCCTTTGAACAAGAACTTAACGATATGGCTCATCTCGGGGTCTTCTATGGCCGTTGCTATATGCAGCTTATTGCACGATTGCCAGCTGAGTAACAGCTGTGTTGCGTAAAGCTAGTGTCTATTGCTCAATGAAGATAAAGGGGTCAGAGCCCTTTACTTTGAATTCACGGAATTCTGCTTGGGAGGAAGGCCCCAAAGGGTCATCCGTCGAATACCTGTCATCAGCAAACAATGACGTTTATCACTACCGCCGCTGGATCGCCGCCCGGATAATCGTCCCCGCCGATTGGATAGGGGATAGCGATGACATCTCTGCAACTGCGTGACGCCGCCTGCTTGGCGCTGTGGACCTGGCTCCTGGTGGACCTGCTTTGGATATTCACCAAGTACAGCCGCCGCGCCAAGAGCGCGGACCGCGGCTCGCTTTGGGGGCTGTTCGCGGTGCTTTGGATCGGCATCGCTGCCGCCATGATTCAGTCTTATAGAGCCGTCGGCGCGCTGGGGGTGCCCATGCAGCTCTTCGGCTTCGCGGTCATGGCTTTCGGCATCGGGTTCCGCTTCCTGGCGATCCATCAGCTGGGACGCCTGCACATGCCGGTGGTGGCGATCCAGGTAGACCACCCACTCATGGACCGGGGGCTCTATTCCCGGGTGCGCCATCCGAGCTATCTCGGCGCCATCCTGGCCCTGACGGGCTTCGGCTTCGCCCTCGGCAACGGGATCTCGGCCCTGATGGTGGTCGCGGCCGCGCTCATCTCTTATGGCTATCGCATGCACGTGGAGGAGATAGCCCTGGTGGAAGGCCTGGGCGAGCGCTACGCGGACTACCAGCGCCGCACCAAGCGCCTCATCCCCTGGATCTACTGATTGGGCTTCCCACCTTCTAAGCGCTGGCTTCAGGATAATAGGAGACAGACCACGGCGTCATGACTCATGTTGAGTACGAGTGCTTTTAGGTTAAACGGGCGCGCTTCATCCTTAAGGCGTACACTCCATCCCACGCAATGCAATCAGTCTCGTCCACCAGGACTCGGCTGAGCCCACGACTACCGTCCCTCCCGCCTTAAACCCGCGTCGGTGACGATCCCTCGCCCTGCAGTATCGCGAAGCAGCCGTCTGCCGATAGCACGCTATCGCCCCCGCCTGTGCCTCTCAAATCCATACCTTCCCTCAAGGATCATCGCCAATGAACAGCTCAAACTTCGATTCGAAGAACGCCCCCAAGCAGGATGCCGGCAACGCCCCGGCGACGGCGCAGTCGACCCAGCAACCGGTCAAGGCCAACGGTGCCGGCCCCGAAGGGCAGAACACCGGCGCCACGGGCAATGACAAGGGTGTCGAGAAGCAGGGCGCCCAGCCTCTGAAGACTGATGGCGCTGCCTCTGACAAGAGCGGCAAAGAAGCGGCCGGCAGTGACGATAACCAGGCCTCTGCTGGCACGTCGTCGGCGCCCACCGCTGGGAAAAAGGATGGCGTTGCACCGGGCCTTGCGGCTAAGTCCAACGACTGATTTTCCCTTGCATGGATGCATGTGCAAGGAAGCACCAGCCGGCGACCCTGTCGCCGGCTTTTTTTATAACAAGAAATGGGAAATAGCAGGGGGACAGCCGCCCCGGTGCCCGGCTCAATTGGCCTTGCAGTCGATCTTGCTGAAATCGGCGGTCCAGTTCGTCTCCCAGGTCTTGCCGCCATCGCTGGAGAAGGCCTGCTCCCAGTGCGCGGCGGTTGCGGTGATGCCGGACCAGATGAAGCGCGCCTTGATGGGCTTGTCGCGCAAGCTGGCATCGGAATAGAAGGTCCCCACGCTGCCCTTGAAGCGGCCCTTCAGCGGCGGGTCTACATTGTCGGAGGGAGAGCGGCCGTCATACCACCAGATGGACCAGATGCCGGTCTTGGGGTCATAAGTGCGTACCGATGCGCCGTAGTGGGTGCCTTTGGGCGTGCGCAGCTCGTTGTCGTCCATGTTCCCGTAGCCGCCCATGACGATCCACACCCGCTGCGTGCCCTCGTAGTCGAACCAGTCGTGGCTGTTCGCGAGCCGCTCTTTCAGCACGTGGTTGTGGATGTTCCAGCATCCGGCCCGCAGGTCGAAGGCGTGGAGGCCCGAGAGGTCATCACCCTGTTGGGCCGGCGGAAGATCCTGGGCAGCAGCACCGGGGGCTGACAGGCCCATGAAGGCGGTTGCCAGGCCGAACGTGAGCAGAGTGCGTAGAGACATGGGGTTCTCCTAAAAGGGGACACCAAACACCTCATCCACTGGATCTACTGACCGGGTTTACCGGCTTCTAAGCCGCCGTCTTCACGTCGCGCTTCGCCAGCACGGCCGTGCGCTTGGCCTTGCCCCAGTCGCGCATGGCGATGAGCACCGGGATGAGCGAGCGCCCGAACTCCGTCAGGCTGTATTCGACCTTGGGCGGCACTTCGGCGTAGACCGTGCGCTTCACCACGCCGTCCCGTTCCAGCTCCCGCAACTGCAGCGTCAGCATGCGCTGGGTCACGCGCGGCACCTTGCGGCGCAGCTCGCCGAAGCGCTGGGTGCCGTGCATGAGGTGGAAGAGCAGCACCGCCTTCCAGCGCCCGCCGATCACCTCGAGCGTGGTCGCCACTTCGCAGTAATACCAGTCGGGCCGCGGAGCACGCGCCATAGTATTCTCCTTGATACTACCCCACAAAAATGTGCGTACTTGTCCGGTACGCGTGCTAGGTATAGCCTGCGCGCCCTGTCCCTGACAAGAGATGCCTATGCGCGCCGCGTTCTACGAGACCCATGGCCCCGCGCGGGAAGTCCTCAAGGTCGGTGAAGCGCCGCTCCCCGAGCCCGCTCCCGGCGAGGTGCGCGTGCGCATCAAGGCCTCCGGCGTGAACCCCTCGGATGTGAAGTCGCGGCGGCGCGGCGTGAGCTATCCGCTCACCATCCCCCACAGCGACGGCGCGGGCGTCATCGACGCGGTGGGTCCCGGCGTGGGTCCGCATCGCGTCGGCGAACGCGTGTGGCTGTGGAACGGCCAGTGGCGCCGGCCCTTCGGCACCGCCGCGGAGTACATCGCCCTGCCCGCGAACCAGGCGGTGCCGCTGCCCGATGCGGTCTCCTTCGAGGCCGGGGCCTGTCTCGGCATCCCTTTCCTCACCGCCTGGCGCGCCGTGCATTGGCGGCCGCTGCCTGCGGGCGCGACGCTCTTGGTGGCCGGCGGCGCCGGCGCAGTGGGGCATTACGCCGTGCAGCTGGCGCAGCGGGCGGGCTACCGCGTCATCGCCAGCGTGAGTTCGGACGAGAAGGCGGCGGTGGCCAAGGCTGCCGGCGCCGAGGCTACCGTGAACTACCGGGAGCAGGATCTGGCGGAAGCGGCGCGCCGCTTCTCCGGCGGGGCGGGCGTGGACCGCATCATCGAGGTCAACCTCGCCGCCAACGCGGGACTCTACGGCAAGTACCTGCGCCGCGACGGCTCGGTGGTCGTGTACGGCTCGGACGACTGGGCCGATCCCCTGCCGCTCCATGCCTGGCTGCTCCACGGCGTCGAGCTCGCCATCTTCATCGTCTATGAGCTGTCGCCGGCGGTGCGCGCCCAGGCCATCGCGGGCGCGCAGGCCGCCCTCGCGGACCCGAAGTTCCAGCACCGCATCGCGGCGCGCTTCCCCCTGGAGCGCATCGCCGAGGCGCACGAGGCGGTCGAATCCGGCAAGCTCATCGGCAACGTGGTCGTGACCTTGGATTAGGGGAGCCCGGAGCTTAATATCGGTGCTCCGGCAGAAGGGAAACGGGCGGAGCACTCTATGCACGGCGATAAGCTCTTGTTGTTCTGCACCACGGTGATCCCACTCGCGTTCACGCCGGGTCCGGATGTCATCTACATACTCACCCGGGGCATCGCCCAGGGGCGCCGCGCGGCCTTGATATCCGTGCTGGGCGTCTGCTCCGGGTACCTAGTGCACACGGTCCTGTCGGTCTTCGGCCTGAGCGCGCTGATCTACGCCTCGGCCGGGCTCTTCGAGGTGGTGAAGTACGCGGGTTCCATCTATCTCATCTATCTCGGGATCGCGATGCTGCGGTCCAAGACCCCGACCGCGAGCCTGGGCGACCGGCGCCAGTTCAGCGTCCGCCGCATGTTCCTGACCGGCATGACCACCAGCCTGCTCAACCCGAAGGGTCTGCTGCTCTTCTTCGCGTTCTTCCCGTTGTTCGTGGACACCCAAGCCGGGGACGTGCCGCGGCAGCTGCTCGTGATCGGCATCCTGTTCACGCTCATCGTGGCGGCCGCCTGTTCCACGTACGGACTGCTCTCCGGATCCATCGGCAACAGCCTCTCGAGGAACCCGCTGGCCGGGAGGATCATGAAATGGCTCACCGGCACCGTCTTCGTCGGCCTGGGCCTGCGGATGGCCTTGGCTCGCAATAACTAGGCGCGCCTTTTCCCGTCAAACCGGCACGTCCCTCTATATAGGCGTACACTGCCTTCGCCCTTCGTCTTGCCACGCCGGTCTGCTGCAGCGTGTGCCTCACCCAGAGGACCGCCGCCATGGCCCCCATCCCTTTCGCGTCCAGGCTTTCAGCTCATGACGTCGGCGCCATCCGGAAGCCGCGGTGATGCAGTTCAGCTCCCGCAAATCCGCCGGAACGGTGACCCCCAGCCTGGAGCGCAGCCTCCACGTGGACCTGCAGTTCACGCAGACGGGGCGCTATCTCATCGCCGCTGGCAGTGACCGGCAGCCGGGCCATGATTCCTACAGTCCGGTGCTCTACATCAGCCTGGTCGGCGACAAGGACTGGGCCACGCACTACCCGCTGGATGGCAGGTTCGCCAAGAGCGAAGACGCCGCGGCAGCCGCTCTCCATTACGGCATCCAGCTCATCACCCGCAAGGTGAGGAACGTGCCGCTGCCCGGCGACCCGGTTCCCGTTGCTTCCGCTTGAACATGCGCGGCCGCGCCGGCCGCCGATGAGTGCTCGTCCGCGCTGGTAAGACGGCTGCGGACTGATGCCGGGAAGGCCCCACCGCAAGGTGGGGCTTTTTTATGCGCGGTCCGGACCGGCTGGCCCGGAGGAGGGGCTTCGCGGCGCCGGCTCAGTCCTTGGCCGGGGGCTTCGGCGCCATCTGCTCGCGCACGATGCGCTTGGCGTACTCGTGGCCCCCGGTGCGCGCCTGGGCCAGGGTGTCGAAGCCGCGCGTGAACTTGGGGTTCTTCCTCGCGCCATCATCGCCGATGCCCTTGGTGATCTCGGTGATGCGGATGTTGGTCACGATGAATTGCGGCTTGGGCGCGCGGCGGCTCTTGGCCGGTTCCTGTTTCTGGAACGCCGGCGGCGGCGGCGCCATGATGTCGAACTGGATGCGGTAGGTCCGGACTCCGTTCACGAACTCGAACGTTTCTGTGGACATCGCTTGGCTCCGGTGCGCCATCGACTACCGTACTTTTGCCCTGCCTTAAGGCAGGGGAAAGGCAGGGGCTTGGATCGACAGGATATTGCGGGGAGGGGGTAGTTGGCCAGCATACGCTTTATATAGGTCCCAGCCCGTCAGCGGCGGTGTATATCCCCGGGCCTGCGCTGCCAAGGGGCATGAGACCCAAGATAGGGAGCAGAGATGCTTCGCTTTCCGGCGTTCACCGCCGGCTGCGCCGCTTGCAAGCAGGCTGCGCTTTGCCCCTGCACGGCCGGTTGAGAGGCTGGACAAACTACATACCGAATGGTATGTTGAAGATCACATGCCCGGACAGGCCAGACGCCCCCCCAAGACCCGCGACCTGGAGCGCACCCGGGCCGAGATCCTCGCGGCCGCGTTCCCGCTGGTGCTCCGCCATGGCTTCCAGGGCGTGAGCATCGACGACATCGTCGAGGAGACCCGCCACACCAAGGGCGCGCTCTTCCACCAGTTCCCCACCAAGCTGGAGCTCGGCTATGCGCTGGTGGACGAGGTGGTCCGGCCGCTGATCATCGAGCGCTGGATCAGGCCGCTGGAGGCTTTCGAGAACCCCCTGGAAGGCATCCTGAGCCAGATGGAAGAGCTGATCGGCAGGTCGCCGCCGGAGCTCCTGAAGCTCGGCTGCCCTCTCAACAACCTGGTGCAGGAGATGGCGCCCCTGGACGCCGGTTTCAGGAAGCGGCTGCAGTCCGCGCTGGAGCTGTGGGTGACCGAGACGGAGCGGCACCTGGCGCGGGCCAGGGCCGCGGGCTTCCTGAAGAAGTCCGTGGATACCCGGGAGGCGGCGCACTTCATCGTCATGGCCCATGAGGGCTTCTACGGGATGATCAAGGGCCTGGGGCATCCGCACGCTTTCGAAGCGCTGGTCAATTCCCTGGGCATCTACTTCCAGGCCATCTCGACCCAGGAGCTCTAGATGCGGCTCTATTACTCCCACAATCTCAATCCCCGCGTGGCGGTGGCTGTGGCCCGCCACCTGGGGTCGCCGCTCGAGTTCCGGCGCGCGCGGCCGTTCCATCCCGCCGAGATCGATTCCTTCCGCAAGCTAAACCCCAACGCCCGCGTGCCGGTGCTGGTGGAAGAGGGGCATGCGCTGTGGGAGACGGATGCGATCGCCTGCCGGCTCTCGCAGCTCGCGGGTTCGGAATTCTGGCGCAGCGGTGCCGAGCTGCCGGAGATGATCAAGTGGATCAGCTGGGGCACTCATCACCTCACCCGCGCCGCCGATCCCATGTATTTCGAGCGCGTGGTGCGCCCCCGGATCACCAAGGACTACCGGCCCAAGGACCCGGCCGAGTTCGAGGAGCCGCTCGGGGATTTCCGGCAGCATGCCGCGATCCTGGATGCCGGACTCAAGGGCCGGGAATGGCTGCTGGACAGCGGCCTCTCCTACGCGGATTTTCGCGTAGCCACCTCGCTGCCCTTCGCGGATGCCGCCGGCTTGCCGCTACGGGAATTCCCGGAAGTCATGCGCTGGCACGATCAGTTGCTGGAGCTTCCGGCCTGGCGGGCGCCGTTCGAGGGATTAGAGTGACCTGATATGACAAGGAGATCACGCACATGAAGCAGTACATGGCTGTCTATACCGGTACACCCGGCGCGTTCGAGAAGTGGCAGCAGAAGTTCCCGGATCCGGAGGCGCGCAAGGCGCAGGAGAAGAAGGGCATGGAAGCCTGGACCCAGTGGGCCAAGACCCATGAGAAAGACATCGTCGAGGGCGGCGGCCCGCTCGGCAAGACCAAGTCGGTCTCCGAAACGGGCATCCAGGACATCCGCAACAACCTCGCCGCTTACACGGTCGTGCAGGCGGAATCCCACGAGGCCGCGGCCAAGATGTTCCTGGACCACCCGCACTTCACCGTGTTCCCCGGGGAATCGGTGGAGATCATGGAGATCCTGCCCATACCGGCCCGCTGAACGGGGGGCCGGAGCCCCTATTTAGCGTTCACCGCCAGCTGCGCCGCGAACGCTCGCTTGTAGGCAGGCCGCGCTTCGCCGCGTGCCACGTAGGCGGCGAGCGTCGGGAACTCATCCAGGATGCCCGATGACCGGTACCGCAGCAGCACCGAAGCCATCAGCAGGTCCCCCGCGCTGAACGCGCCGTCCAGCCACTCCGCATCCCCGAGGCGGGCGGCGAGGAGCTTCAGCCGGGCGCGGGCGCGGTCCATGACGAGCGGCATGCGCTCCTTGGCCCAGGGCTTGTCGGCTTCCAGGAGCCTCGCGTTCGCGAGTTCCAGCACGGGCGGCTCGATGGAGCTCAACGCGGCGAACATCCAGGTGATCGCGCGGGCCCGGGCATCTGCATCTTCCGGCAGCAGTCCCTTGAAGCGCTCGGCGATGTGCAGCACGATGGAGCCGGTCTCGAACAGCGTGAGGCCGTCTTCCTCATAGGTGGGGATCTGGCCGAAGGGATTGCGCTCGAGGTGCTCGCCCTCCTTCAGCGCCTTGAACGAGACCAGCCGCACTTCGTAAGGCTGGCCCACTTCCTCCAGCGCCCAGCGCACCCGCGTATCCCGCGCCAGCCCCTTGCCGCCGTCCGGCGACTTCTCGAAGGCGGTGATGGTGATGGTCATCCTGGGATTTCCTTCCTGGAGAAGTGCACGATCATCTCCATAAGAAGATAACGGAAAATGACAGGAGTTGGTTGCTTTTATGTTTCCAGCTTCATCGCCGTACGGAACGATTTCTGCGGCCAGCCTGTCACAACTATCATCGGGATCAATCGGACAAAGGACGACGGCATGAAGAACCGGTTCCATATCTATGGCCTGTCCGCGCTCCTGGGCTGGTCTGCCACCGCCTTGGCGGGGCAAAGCCTTCCGGTGCTGGATCAGCACCTGGCCGGACCGCGCACCCAGGTCTTGGTGCTCGGCACCATGCACCTGTCCCAGCTCCCCAAGGGCTTCAAGCCCGAGTCACTGGCCCCCGTGCTGGCGAAGCTCGCGGCCTACAAGCCGGACATCATCACCATCGAAGCTCTCTCGGGTGTGAGCTGCGACCTCATGGCGCGCCAGCCGGCCGTCTATGATCCCCAGGGCGTCGCCTACTACTGCCACAGCACCGCGGCCGCCAAGGCTGCAACCGGTCTCGACGTGTATGCCGCCACGGGCGAAGCGGTGAAGAGCCTGGCCAGCTGGCCGGCCCAACCGGCCCCGGCACAGCGCCGCCACCTCGCCGCGCTCTTCCTGGCCTCCGGCGACGGGACTTCCGCGCTGGTCCAATGGCTGCAGCTGCCGCAGACGGAGCGCCACGCCGGCGATGGACTCGACGACACCCTGGCCGCGGCGCTGGACGGCCTTGAGACCAAGCAGAACGAGGACTATCTGATTGCAGCGCGCCTGGCCGCGCAGCTTGGCCTTCAGCGCGTGTATCCGGTGGACGATCACACCGGCGACAACATCACCATCGACGACGAAGCCGCCTATGACAAGGCCATCCAGGCCGCCTGGGACAAGGGCCATGCCGCCGCCAAGCCCATGCGCGACCAGGAAGCCGCGCTGGAGAAGTCCGGCGATCTGCTCGCCGCCTACCGCTTCATCGACCGGCCCGACAACATGCAGCTCGCGATCCAGAGCGACTTCGGCCAGGCCCTCAAGGACCCGTCGCCGGGGCGCTACGGCCGGCTATACGTGGGAGGCTGGGAGACCCGCAACCTGCGCATGGCGGCCAATGTGCACGAGGCCTTCCGCGAGCATCCTGGCGTCCGGGTGCTGTGCATCGTAGGTGCTTCCCATAAGCCCTGGTTCGACGGGCTGCTGGGACAGATGCAGGGCGTGGATGTCGTAGACGTGGAGAAGGTGCTGGGTCCGGCGGACTGACCTCCTGTCGAGGTCACGCGGCTCATCTGAGGGGCGATGGTGATGGTCATGGCGGTCCGAGCCATCCGCGCCTGACGGCCAGGATGCGTCCGGGGCCGTGCGCGGCTGCGAAGAGCAGGCCCGCGATGAACGTGAAGTGGTCCACGAAGAAGCCGAACTCGTCCTGGTTGCCCGCCCAATGCGAGGGCCCGTGGAACGCGAACGCCAGGAACAGCACGTAGACCGCCGCCACGAGCGCGGCCTCCGAGAAATACGCGCCGGTCAGGAAACACGCGATGAGCGCGAGCTCGAGCAAAGCGGCGAGCCAGGCGAGAAGGGTAGGCAGCGGAAAGCCTGCTGATGCGATGTAGCCCGCCGTCGCACCGATGTTCGTGAGCTTGAAACTCACCCCGATGAGGAATACCACGGCGAAGATCAGCCGCCCCGCGAGTACTGCCCCGGTCTTCCATCCCGGCTGGTTCGGTTCCATCGCCATCGTTAGCTCCTGCTGTTTGTTCCTGCCGCCTATCGTAAGCCTTGCCGGAACGGGGATGGGGAGGGGCTATCCATACTCTCAGCGCCATGCTGAGATTCGGCCTTGCGGGTCAGGACGTCTCTGTCACAAAACTGTCATAGAAGGGGGGGGGTAAAAGGTTAAATCCGAAGACTCAGTCAAGATACTTCCAGGTATCCGCGCCATCGAAGTGGCGCACCTTCGCTTTCGCCAGCACTTCCGGCGGCAGCATGCGTGCATTCACGCCCACGCGGTCGATCTCGCCCTCCGGCACCGCGGTCCAGTGGGTCACGCAGCCGCACGCCGGGCAGCGGTGGTGCGCCATGGACTTGTCGCCCCACATGTAAGTGTCGGTCTTGCCGTCCTTCACCATCACCCGCACCTGGGCCGGCCGGTAGTAGGCGCAGAGCGTCCCGTAGCGGCGGCAGATGGAGCAGTTGCAGCTCGTGACCTGCACCGGCGCCGTCTCCAGCTCCAGCGAGACGTTCCCGCAGTGGCATGTGGCTGTGACCATGGGTCTTCCTGTAGCTATTCCGTGCGATGAAGACACTAGGCTTCATGGCAAGATAGGGTCAATAGGCAAGACAAATAGACGGGGGTCAGGGATGAGAGAGACCGAGAATTCACTGCAGCTCTGGTTCGGCGCGGTAGGCATGCTCACGCTCGTGGATCTGTTCCTCAAGGTCGAGAAGGCGTACATCGCGTCGACCAACCCGATGGCGATCCTCAGCCGGCCCCCCGTGGCCATCAGCCTGCTGATCTCGCTGGCCATCGTCATTGCCTACCTCTTCGTGGCCATCAAGTTCAGGGACCTGATCGTCACCAGCCCCAACGCGATACGGGCCGTGCTGATAGTCAGCATGGTCTATCTGGCTATCGTCGTGACACTGTTGGCCGTATTTACCCATTCAAGCCGTACCCTATTCTGGCCGGGCATCGAGCTAGCTGCGACCGTGTATCTGCTTCTGAACGTCAACCGCATCGTCAAGGAACTGAGGGAATGAAGATGAACGTGAGAAGCACGCTCTTCGGTCTTGGCCTGTCATGCATGGCCACCGCCGCTGCATCAGCCCCCGCCGGTTCGCTCCACGACCAAGTCGAATCCTGGCGCAAGGCCCACGAGAAGCAGATCGTCACCGAGTTCTCGGACTTCCTGGCGCTGCCGGACGTGGCGACGAACGTGCCTGACATCGAAGCCAACGCCCGGGCGCTAGTGAAGATGGTAGAAGCGCGGGGCCTGAAGGCGAAGATCCTCTCTGCCGGTCCCGGCACGCCGCCGGCAGTCTATGGCGAGCTGAAAGTCCCGGGCGCCAAGCGCACCGTGGTCTACTACGCCCATTACGACGGCCAGCCCGTCACGCCGTCCCAATGGCGCTCGCCGCCGTTCACGCCGGTGATGCGCGATGGCGCCGATGGCAAGGACGTGGACTGGCGCGCGGCGTCCGCCCTCGATCCCGAGTGGCGGCTCTACGCACGGGGCGCCGGCGACGACAAGGATTCGGAAGAGGCGATCCTCTCGGCCCTCGATGCGCTGAAGGCTGCCGGCCGCTCGCCATCGGTGAACGTGAAGCTCTTCTTCGACGGCGAGGAGGAGCAGGGCTCGCCCCACATCGAGGCGATCCTGCGTGCGAACAAGGAGCTGCTCAAGTCCGACCTCTGGATCATCGGCGATGGTCCGGTACACCCGAGCCGCCGGCCGCAGCTCTACTTCGGCGCGCGCGGCGACACGGGGCTCGAGATGACCGTCTACGGCCCCATCAAGGCCGTGCACAGCGGCCACTACGGCAACTGGGTGCCCAACCCGGCGGTGATGGTCGCCGAGATCGTGGCCGCGTTGCGGGACGGCGAAGGCAAGATCCTCGTCCCCGGCTATTCGGACAAGGTGCGCCCACTGACACCGGCGGAGAAAGCGGCGCTGGCGGCGCTCCCGGACGCGGAGACCGGCCTCAAGAAGGAACTGGAGATCGGCCGCAGCGAAGGGAAGGAGCGGCTCGCCGACAGCCTCATGCGCCCGGCCATCAACGTGCGTGGCATCAGCTCGGGTCATGTGGACGCGGAAGCCACCAACGCCGTCCCGGTGGAGGCGCGGGTCTCGTTCGACCTCAGGCTCGTGCCGGACCAGACCCCGGAAGACGCGCGCGCCAAGATCGAGGCGTTCCTGAAATCCAAGGGCTACACGCTGATAGACCATGAACCGAGCGCGGAGGAGCGCATGGCCGCGCCCCGGCTGGTGCGCATGCAGTGGGAGAGCGGCTATCCCGCCTGGCGCACCGACATGGCCCTGCCCGCCTCGAAGGCCATCATCGCCGCCGCCGGCCGCGCGGCCGGCCAGCCGGTGATCGTCCAGCCCATGCTCGGCGGCAGCGTGCCCATGTACCTCTTCGCCGACGTCTTCAAGACTCCGGTGGTCGGCGTGCCCATCGCGAACCACGACGACAACCAGCACGCCCACGACGAGAACCTGCGCCTGCAGAACCTCTGGGACGGCATCCAGACCTATGCCGGTCTCATGGGCGATCTGGACTGGTGACGGGGAGGGCATGTCGGACCAGGTGGAGAGATTTTCAGGTAGCCTTAAGATAGGGAACAGTGACTAAGGGGTAGAAGATGACCTCGCTTTCAAGAGTGACCGTATTCCTCACGGCTGCGCTTTCGCTTTGCGTCTGCGGCGCCGCGCAGGCCAAGAGCCATCTCAGCCGCGATGAGCTCAAGGTGCTTTCCAACGCCACGGTGGCGGTGGTGTACATGGATAGCGACCGGGCGGTCTGGCCTTATATCGATCGGCATTCCGGTACCACGCCGATGAGCATGGCGCTGGCGGATGACCTGAACGAGCGTCAGTACCAGAACTTTCTGGCCCGAGTCACGCCCTACCAGGGGACCCTGGACAGGCTGTCCTTGCCGGACTCCAACCGCAAAGCGGTGCAGGATGCACTGGCCTCGGTGTCTTTCCTGCACGAGGCGCCGTGGGTCACGGTCGTGCCTGACCCGAAAGACCACCTGTTCATGCGCGAGCAGGGACTGAAGACCAAGGCCAACGTGGTGATCTTCATACGGCCGCGCCTGGAGTTGAACGACGATGCCGATGGCCTCTACATGGTCACTTTGATCGACATCGAGACCCTGGACGCCACCGGCACGACCCTCCAGCATTACGAGAGTGCCGAGGTGTCGACGGATGTGGATGTGGACGACGACAAGCTGCCTCCCGTGGCCGGCTCGCCTGCGCCGGGCACCGGCGAGGAGGACATCCGTGCCGCCAGGCTTTTTGCCGATGATGGCGCCGGCTTCAAGCCGTTCTATTTTCAACTGTTGAAGCAAGCCCAGCAGAAGCTCTACTACTTCTTCACCGGCGAAGACACTCCGCCGCCGCCTGCGGCCGCCGCCGCCGCGAAGTGAGACCAGTTCCAGGTAAGTGTTTACACCGACGTCCACTCGGGCATGTTCAAGTAGCCTTGCTGTAGGGAACAGTGACAAAGGGGCAGAAGATGACCACGTTTCCAAGAGCGATCGTATTCCTCGCGGCCGTATTCTCGCTTTGCGTGAGCGGTGCCGCCCAGGCCAAGACACACCTGCGCCGTGACGAGATCAAGATCCTGTCCAGCTCCTCGGTGCAGGTGATCTTCGTCGGCACAGACGTGCCTCTAGGCACCTACCTGGATGCCAACCATCACGCCATCAGCCTGGGAGGTGCCGAGGGCGGCCTCGCGGATGCCTTGAACCAGCACCGTTTGGACGTGTTCACGAGCCGCCTGCTGCCCTACCAGCCCATGCTCGACAAGCTCGCGCTGCCGGCCATGGACCGCAAGCTCACCCAGGACTCGCTGTCCTCGGTGCCGTGGCTGAACGAGCTGCCGTGGCTGGAGGCCAAGCGCGAGCCGCTGCAAGATTTCTTCGTGCGCGACAACGTCAAGCAGAGCCAGGCGCAGGTCGTGGTCTTCATCGAGCCGCAGATGCTGATGGCGGTGACCACCGGGCAGCTGCTCATGACCTGCATCATCGACGTAGAGGTCGTGAACCAGCCGGGCCACATCACCCATTACGATCAGTCCGAGTTCACCGCGGAGCTCGACATCGAACCCGATGATCTGCCGCCCCGCACCTCGACACCCAAGGATGACGAGGATGACGAAGACGTGAACCTCGAGCGCATGTTCACCAACGATGCGGCCGGTTTCCGCCAGCTGCTGGGGAAACTGACTCCCCAGTTCCAGCAGAAGCTGTACTACTTCTTCACCGGGCAGGACACCCTGCCGCCGCCACCCGCAGCCACCGCCGCCGCGGCGAAATAAGCATATATGAAGGAGAGCGACTGTCTGCACGGCCATCCGCCGGCAGTCAGATTCCCAAGGAATGTTACTAAGCCCGGCAGCCTGGATTCCGGAGCCGCGGCGATGGTGCACACCGTATCCTTTCCATGTCCGAATCCCCGAGGTGCCTTCGATGATGATCCTGCTGAACTTGGTGCATATCATGGCGGGGGCCTTCTGGGCCGGCGCCGTCCTGCTGCTCACGTTCTTCCTGTTCCCTGCCATGGAATCCGCCGGACCTCAGGGCGGCGCGGTCATGCAGAAGCTGGTGAAGGGCACGCGCTTCCCGCTGGCCATGATGGGTAGTGGCGTGCTGACGATCCTGTCCGGACTCGCTCTGTATTGGTTCGTGTCCGGCGGCCTGAGCGCAGCCTGGATATCCTCGAGCCACGGCGTGGCGATCACGGTAGGCGGCATCGGCGGCATCCTCGCCGCCATCGTGGGCGGCGCGATGTCCGGCCGGGCCTCCAAGCGCCTGGGCGCGCTCATGCAGGAGATCCAGGCTGCGGGCGCACAACCCACGGCGGACCAGCAGATGGAGATCGCGTCCCTGAAACGCACCGTGCGCCGGGGTTCCCTGGCGGGAGCGGCCTTCATCCTGGTCGCGTTGGTCGGCATGTCGGTGGCGCGCGCCTTGTGAGAGGCACGACGGAGCCGCTGGACTGCCGCGGGACTCGCCTTTAGGCGGAAGCCGGTTCCGGCGGCCGGCCCATGCTCCTGAGCCAGCGGAAGTGTGAGGCCACGGCGCCGCCGAAGCTGCGGTTCACGTTGTACGGCACGCCGTATTCCCGGCAGGTCTGCTCCACCACGCCCGCGATGGCGGGGTAGTTCACATGGCTCAGGGTAGGGAACAGGTGGTGCTCTATCTGGAAGTTGAGCCCGCCCACGAGCCATGACACCACGCGGCTGTCCTGCGCGAAATCCACCGTCGCTTCCGCCTGGTGAACCGCCCAGGCGCCGGCCATGCGCGCGGTGCCCGGCTCCGGCGTAGTGAAGTGCGCTTCCTCCACCGTGTGTGCCAGCTGGAACACCGTGCTCAGCACCACGCCGGTGACGGCCACCGTCACCACGTAGAACACCGCCACCGCCCAGAACGGGTGGAACAGCAGCGGGATGCCGAAGGCGAGCGTCATGAACGCGAGTTTGCCGCCGATGAACAGCGCCAGCTCCCAGCCGCGCGGCCGCGGGAAGGGGTTCACGCCCATGCGCCCGGTAATCACGTCCCGGTAGTCATCGTAGAAGTGCCACTTGATCACCATCACGCCGTACAGCGGCCACAGGTACCACTGTTGCCAGCGGTAGATGCGCCGGTAGGGTTGCTCGGGGCTCAGGCGCCCGAAGATGCCGAGCTCGATGTCCGTGTCGTGGCCGTGGATGTTGGCGTACATGTGGTGGAACACCGCGTGCTTCCAGCGCCACACGTAGGAGCTGCCGCCCACCATGTCCAGCGTCATGGCCATGAGCTTGTTGACCCAGGCCCGATCCGAGTAGGCACGGTGCCCGCCGTCGTGCTGGATGTTGAAGCCGATCTCGGCGGTGGCGAAGCCGAGCAGCACTGCCAGCGGCAGGGCCTGCCACCAGGCCTGCGCGGCGAACACCAGCAGGCCGTAGCACAGCGCGAAGCCCGCCAGCACCACCGCGGTCTTGAGATACATGCGCGGGCAGTCCCGTTCGCGGATGTGCCGCTCGCGGATCAGGGCCTCCACACGGCGGCGCAGCTCCTTCTGGAAGCCCGCGTCCGGCGCGAACTTCAGCCGGCCTCCCTGCGCTTCGGCCGCGGCGGCCTGGCTCGAACCGGAGATCTTCGGGGCGATGCCGATCATCGTTGGATACCACGCCGTTGCGTGGACCTCGGGTGAGGTCCGTATTAAGGGGTCTGGGAAGCACTCTAGTGGGGGCGGACGCGCCGAGCCCTGACCCAAGTCAACTCCCTGTGACTTCGGCACGCCCCGCAAGGAGCTTATGCCCAAGCCGGCATGCAGGAACGGCTCGGCGCCGGTATTTTTTGGCCTGCGGCGGGCGGTAGTGAGAATCGTTTTCGGCAAGGCGGAGCCGCGTCTCTCCGCACTGTGAGCTTTAGTCACTCTCCAGCCCCGCAAAAAATAGGGCCGGAATCACCCTGAATATCCCGTACCATGTCGCGGCCGCAAAATGGGGTAGCCGCCATCGACGCGATGCCACGCATGTGCTGCTGGCGGGAATTTCGGTCCTGATCTCCGGTCTTTCATCTGGGTCGGTGACCAGCCAAACCAGGAGTAGCCGATGAACCTCGACGGCCTGACCATGTATGTGAGCCATACCGCCGACCAGGGCGTTGTGGGCGCCGACACCGTCCTGCGCTTCATCCAGAAGGGAACTCGCGTGGTGGCCCGCTACAGCGGCGGCTCCATAAAGAACGGCTGCTTGGTGGGCGAGATCGACGGTGAGGCGCTGACCTTCCGGTATGCCCAGGTCGAAGCCTCGGGCGAGGTGCATGGAGGCAGTTCGGTCTGCGACATCGTGACGCTCGACGATGGCCGCACGCGCATCATCGAACACTTCACTTGGCGCACCCGGACAGGCTTCGGCGACAACATCTTCGACGAAGCGGAGGCCGGCTAGCCCGCTCCATGGTGCATATCTCGAGTGAATCCCCGGCGGAGACCGACGCGCGCCTGCGCAGAGTGATCTCCAGCACGCAGATACGGTTCTATGACGAGCCTTATGCGTTCATGGAGTTCCCCGCATCCGGCTTTCCGGCGGCGGTGGACCCAAGGGCGCTGGCGCTCGTCCGGGACGAGGCGCTCTGGAGCCAGCTCGTACCGAGCCTCGATCCTGACGCCGAGCGGTTCATGGTGTTCCGCTGCCACTTTCCCGCCGGCATGGACAACAGCGGATTCGTGGGCTGGCTCGCCAGCCGTCTCAAGGCGCGCCTGGGCACGGGTGTCTTCGTCGTCTGCGGCCAGAACCAGGCGCAGGGCGGCATCTTCGACTACTGGGGCGTGCCGCTGTCGCTCGCCGACGCCGCGAGACGGGAGCTTGAGTCCCTGTCGCGCGGTGATGCATCTTAATTTCCATCATGGTGCTTGCATGAATGCCATAACCGCCGATACCCCGCACATGACGTGGAAGGTCCTGCTGGCCTACGCGATCATCTATTTCGTGTGGGGTTCCACCTACCTCGCGATCCGCGTGGGCGTGCTGGAGATGCCGCCGCTGCTGATGGCGGGCGTCCGCTTCCTCATCGCCGGCCTGCTGCTCTACGGCTGGACCGCGTGGCGCGGCGAGCGCGTGCCGACCGCGCGCCAGTGGGCGTCCATCTCGCTGCTGGCGTTCCTGATCTTCGCCGTGGACTATGGCCTGGTGTTCTGGGCGGAGCAGCGCGTGCCCTCCGGCGTCACCGCCATCATGATGGCGACCATCTCGGCCTTCATGGCCCTGGCGGAGATCGTCTTCTTGCGCACGCAGAAGCTGACGTGGCGCCTCTCCGTGGCGCTGCTGATCGGCTTAGGGGGCGTCGCGGTGCTGGTGAGCGATTCCCTGGACCTGGGCGGCGCGCCCGTTGATGCCTGGGGCGCCGTGGCGCTGATCGTCGGCGCCGTCGCCTGGGCGGTCGCGGCGGTGTTCGCCCGCACCCAGCCTCTGCCGGATTCGAGGTTCCTGAGCTCCGGCGCGCAGATGCTGGTGGGAGGCGTGATGCTGCTCCTCACCTCGGCGGCGCTGGGCGAGTTCGGCCACTTCCACCCGGCGGCGGTCTCCTTCGGCGCCTGGTTCTCGCTGGCCTACCTGATCGTCCCCGGCTCCATCGTCGCCTTCACGGCCTACGTGTGGCTTCTGCATCACGATTCCCCGACCCGGGTCGGCACCTATGCCTACGTGAACCCGGTGGTGGCGGTGCTGGTGGGTTACTTCATGGGCGGCGAGGCACTGGATGCCCGCACGCTCCTGGGCGCGCTGTTCGTCCTCGTCAGCGTGGTGATGATCACGACCAAGAAGACGCCGTCTGCGGCGATCAAGGCCTCAGACTAGGCGTGCGGTGCATCCTCTTGCCCAACGAGGGAGAGCGAGTATCCTTGGGGTGGAAGGCAGTCCAAGACGCTGCTCCAGCTCATCAAGGGGCCCACATGGATATCTTGGCGGTTCGTTCCCTTAGGCTCGCTGCACTGTTTGCCGTCGCGGCCATCGGCGGCTGCGCTTCGGCGCCCCCGCTGCCGCCGCCTCCGACCCAGCTTCCTCCGGACGACTATCTCATCGTGCCGGGTACGCGCGTCGGTCCGGTCGCCATCGGCATGAGCAGCAAGCAGGTGCTGCAGGTGAAGGGCAGCCCCGACAAGAGCTCGACCCGGTCCATGTACAACTATCACGACGATTACCGGGTGATCGTAGACGATAAGACGCAGCAGGTCTTGCGCGTGGACACCCGCAGCGTGTGGTACAGCACCGCCGAGGGCGTGAAGCCCGGGCAGTCGGAGCTCGATATGCGCGCCAAGATGGGCAATCCCGGCAGCTCGTCGAACGTCGGCACCGATGAGTTGCCCACCTATCTGTACTGCTACGACAGGGGCCTGGCCGTGTACATCTTCCAGGGCAAGATCTACAACCTGTCGGTGTTCCTCCCCGGCGGGGTCTGCAAGTAGCGGGCGACGCGTCCGGCCACATCGGCAGAAGCCTGTCCATCTGGCAAATACCTGATTGACATAAGGGCCAGCCGTCCCTATTTTCACCCTCGCTTTTTTCAAAATTGCGCCTGGATCGGCGTGAGCAAAAACCCTGATATCGAGGTATCGATATGTCGCAACCAAATGACAACTGGCTGCTTCTTTCCTTGCCGGAGACGGACTCCGCGCGGCTCAAGGCAGAGCTGCAGCGGGTCAGGCTCGAGAAAGGCCGGCCACTTTACCGGCCGGGGGAGAAGACGGACTACGCGTACTTCCCGCTGGACTGCCTCGTCTCCACCGTCTACATAACCCCGCATACCGCTGCCGCCGAGATCGCGGTGACGGGCCGCGAGGGCGTGGTCGGCCTCGAAGTCCTGCTGGACGACGTCGCCATCCCGCGTTTCGCGGTGGTGCAGGGTTCGGGTTCGGCCATGCGGATCCGCGCCGAGGTGTTGACGCAGGAGTGCGCCCGCAGCCGGCCCTTGCGCGAGGCATTCATGCGCTACATGCAGGCCCTGATAAGCCAGATGATGCAACTCTCCATCTGCAACCGGCACCATGGCGTGCAGGAACGGTTCTGCCGCCTGCTGCTGTCGCGGCTGGACCGGATGACGGGCGACACCGTGGACATATCCCACGAGCTCCTGGCCAGTGCACTCGGCACCCCCATGCATGACATCACCCGCATCGCCATGGACTTCTGGTCTGCCGGCTACATCGACCAGGGAGCGGGCTCCATCCGGGTGCGGGACCGTGCCGCACTGGAGGCGCGCGCCTGTGACTGTTACCAGACGGTCCGGGACCACTATGACCGGCTGCTGTCCAATTGGCGCGTCCCGGCTGGATCCACGCGATCAGGCAAGGTCGGGACGATGCCCTCGCTCTCCGCGGTGGACCGGTCTGAATTCGAGATGCAGGCGACCGGAGGTGAGTGATCATCGCGTCATCTTCTATGAGCGGGAACAGGATTTCGTGGATCAGGTCGCTGGGTTCCTGGCGGAAGGCCTCACGGCGGGAGACGCCTGCGTGGCTATCGCCACCGGTGCGCACCGGGCCGCTATCGCCGCGGAGCTGACTGCGCGAGGGTTGCTAGGGAACGAGGGCGGCGCGGACAGCGTCATTTACCGGGCGCTGGATGCCGGCGAGATACTCAGGAAGTACATGGTCGCGGGCTGGCCGGACGCGCAGCAGTTCGCGGAGGCCATCGAACCGGTCCTGGTGGAAGCGTCCGGAGGTGGCCGCAAGCCGCTGCAGCTCTTCGGCGAGATGGTGGCCCTCGAGTTCGAGGCCGGCAACAAGGAAGCGGCGATCCGCATCGAGGAGCTCTGGAACGGGCTCGCCGGGCGGCATGAGTTCTCGCTGCTCTGTGCCTATCCCATCGGCCAGGCCAGCAAGATGAAGGACTACACTTCGCTCTTGCGCGTCTGCGCCGAGCACACCCAGACCGCTCTGCCCATGGGCCTGTGGACCGGCAAGCACCTCGCCGGCATGGAAAGCGAAGCCTAGTCTTACCCGCACACGCGCGCCGGACAGCGTCCCTCCGACACACTATTTCCCCCGCCTTCCCGGCACGCACCTTCTTAAAGGCGTACACTGGTATTGCCCTTTCTCCTTGCCACGCCGGTCTGCTGCAGCGTGACCTCAACCAGAGGACCGCGCCATGACCGACATATCCCGCCGACCCCCTTCCCAACATCGCCAGGCATTGGAACGCGACGACCTCGAGAAGGTGCGCGCCGCCGCCCGGGCCGCTTACCAGGGTGCCGAGATATGCCTGTCCGATGCCGTGAGGAAGCGCGACCAGCGTCGCGCCGAGCGGGAGCGTGAGGCTGCCAAGCTGCACTACTTCGGCAAGCCGCAGGTGTCGCGGTGATCACGTTCACATCCCGCAGCCCGGAGCCGGCGCCCGGCGCACAGCCATGCGGGGGCGCGAAGGTGGCCCTCAAGTTCACGCAGACGGGCAAGTACCTCATCGCTGCCGGCAGCGAGCGCCAGGAGGGAAAGGAATCCTTCAGCCCCGTGCTCTACATCAGCGTGGTCGGCGAGAAGGGCTGGGCGACCCATTACCCGCTACGGGGCAAGTTCGCCAGGGACGAGGAGGCTGCCGCGGCGGCGCTCCACTATGGCATCCAGATCATCACGCGCCAGGTGCGGGACGTGCCGCGGCCCGGCGATCCGCAGCTGCTCACCGTCGAGCCCCAGGCGCCCTGATTCGGCATCCGGATGTTTATTTTCGGCTGAACGACGCTTTTCGTATCTTTACCGGTCCGGAAGTGTTACAAGGGTGCGCTGTCCGCAGCCTCAGATGACCGAAGCCTTCCGTCTTCCTTCCTCTCCGACCGTAGCAGCACATCCCTTCCTTCACTATCGAGTAATTCGCATGTCACAGCAGAACAAGTTGTATGTCGGTAATTTCCCCTTTTCGGTCGATGAGTCGCAGCTGCGCGAGATCTTCTCCCAGTACGGCGAGATCTCGGAACTCAACCTGATCATGGACCGCGACAGCGGGCGTCCCAAGGGCTTCGGTTTCATCACCTTCGCCTCCCAGCAGTCCGCCGAGAAGGCGCTGGAGCAGAACGGCAAGGACATGGGCGGCCGCGCCCTCCGGGTGAACATGGCCATGGACAAGCCGCGCACCACGGGCGGCAGTGCTCGTCCGCGCTGGTAACACAGCCGCATATTGATGCAGAGAGCCCCGCCGCGAGGCGGGGCTTTTTTATGCCCGCGCGACAGGCTCAGTGCAGCGGCGCGGTGCCCGACAGCTTGTCGACCTTGAGCAGGTGCTTCTTCGCCAGGGCCAGCAATTGGCCTTCGGAGGGGTGGTCCACCGTCTCCCAGGCCTTGATCTGCTTCGCCAGGGCAGGGCGGTGCTTCTCCACGTAGTGCCGGAAGTCCGCTTGGGCGCTGTGCGGCCCCGCCACCAGCACTTCAGCCACGCCCTTCAGCGCATCGCAGACTTCGCCGAAGAACTCGTGTTCCGTGCGCACCTCGCTGCCGTGCTGGCGGGTGTAGTGCTTGTGGGCGTCGATCTTCCGGGACTGCAGGTCCTTCGCATCGAACTGCAGCACCTGGGCATGCTGATGGTCTATCAGGAGCGCGGCATGATGGAGTGGCATGGAAATCCCTCGGCTATCTCTATTTGGGTATATGCAGGATAGTCCTGCGGCCAGGGTCCATACCTGATCTACATCAAGTCAGCGACGCTCCTTGCCGGGCGGCAGGCGCCAGGTCAATGGCTTCCCAGCAGCAGCCACAGGATGAGGATGACCACGATGAGGCCGGCGCCGCCGCTCGGGTAGTAGCCCCAGGAACGCGAATACGGCCAAGTGGGCAGGGCGCCGATCACGATCAGGATGAGGATGATCAGAAGTATCAGTCCGATGCTCATGTCTTGATTCCTTCTTGTACTTGGTATGACAAGCATGAGCCGGCGTAGGAGCCAGGTCTGTGCTCCAGCACACGCGGATGAGTCATCGTGGCCCGGTAAGTGACATATGCCCCGGACCGACGGCTTCTATTCCTCCTCCACCCGCTTATAGGTCAATTGCAGGTCCGGTTCCCAAGGGCCGCCGTCCTTCGACATCTCGCCCTTCGACACGAGGGTACGGCCGCCGTCGGTGAAGGTGCCGGTGAAGCGCTGGGAGAATTTCGGGTTGTAACGCCACCAGGTCCAGACGCCGTCCCGCATCGCGGTCTGGATGTTGCGCGAGACCCCGCGCTCGTCGAAGTACAGCATCCAGCACTCACCGGCGACGTTGTCGCTGCCGAAGATGGCGAGGCCGCTGGGCACCTCCGGCTCGTCGGTCTCGGAGCGCATCATCAGGAACGCGCCGCCCTCGATCCACTGGAACGAGGCGCGGCCGTGGAACACCTTGCCCGGCACGTGAGGATGCGTGCCTTCGGTGGTCCACTCGCCCACCAGCACGCGGAACGGCTCGAGCGCGGGATTGGGGATGACGGCTTCCTGGGCGAGGGGGCTCATGTCGGTATCTTGAGCCTTTGCGGGGCCAGACGCCGGGACGCGGGCCGCAGTTTTGCCGGCGGGTGGAGGGGCTGGTCACGAAAAGCGGGGTATGTTGCAATCCTTCCGCCGTGAGCCCCACGTAATGGCGAAGGCGATCGGCAGGCGCTATTCCGGAGGAAGTTCACTCATGATGTCCTTGGCCCGCGTGGCGCTCACTGTCCTGGTGTTACTCGTCCCGTTCGCCACCTGCGCTGACGAAGCACCCAAGCCCTTCACCCAGGACGACGCCCGCGCCATCGTCGGCAACCTGCAGAAGGTGGTATCGCCACGGGGCATAGACGAGCGGCTGCTGATCTTGGTGGGCGGCGTCCACCAGTGGATCACCGTCAAGGGGCGGGACGACCGCAACCCCATCCTGCTCTTCATCCACGGCGGGCCGGCGGCGCCGGAGATGCCCACCAGCTGGACCTTCCAGGACGGTTGGGAGGACTTCTTCACGGTGGTGCAGTGGGACCAGCGCGGCTCGGGCAAGAGCTACAACGCCAACGATCCGGCGGACATCAAGTTCACCCTGAGCGTGC
This sequence comes from Gammaproteobacteria bacterium, assembly GCA_036383255.1. Taxonomy (NCBI): domain Bacteria; kingdom Pseudomonadati; phylum Pseudomonadota; class Gammaproteobacteria; species Gammaproteobacteria bacterium. Next base: position 108,172 of record DASVOS010000003.1, read on the forward strand.
AGCAGATAACCGATGATGCGGCGGAAGTGGTGCAGTACCTGCGCCAGCGCTACCACCAGGACAAGGTGTTCGTGATCGCCCATTCCTGGGGCACCGTGCCGGGCTTGAGGCTCGCCCAGGAGCACCCGGAGTGGCTCTATGCCTACATCGGCATGGGCCAGATCATCGACATGCGGGAGAACGAGCGCCTGGACTACGAGTCCGTGCTGGCCTCCGCCAAGGCGGACCACAACGACAAGGCGGTGAAGGAGCTGGAAGCCATCGCACCCTATCCCGATCCCAAGCGCCCCGTGACCTTCGACGAGATCGGGGTGGAGCGCGGCTGGTCGGTGTACTACGGCGGCCTCACCTGGAATCGCAAGAGCTACGACTACTACTACGACGCCGGCAAGCTCTCGCCGGATTACACGGACCAGGACCTGGCCGCCATCGACAAGGGCTCGCTCATGTCCCTGACCCGGCTCCTGCCGGAACTCATGGCCGTGGACTTCACCCGAACCACGGACTTCAAGTGCCCCATCGTGATCTTCAACGGCCGGCACGACATCACCACCTCCGCCGCCCTGGCGGCGGCCTGGTTCAAGACCGTGCGCGCTCCCGTGAAGAAGCTGGTCTGGTTCGAGGACTCAGCCCACATGATGCAGATCGAGCAGCCGGGCCAGGTGCTATTGCACCTGGTACAGGACGTTAGGCCGCTCTCGGACAGGGATAGCTACGATACGAGCACGGAACGGTAGCGAGGCGGGTCAGCGGAGCTGGACGCTCTGCCGTCCGCGCTCGATCAGGCCCTTCTCGATCCCCGGCCACTGGCCATAGGCCTTGCCGCCTTTCTTGAGGTCCGCCGCGGTGAGACCTGCCGGCGCGGGCTCGCTGTAGATGACCATCAGCTCCTTGCGGCCGCCATCCATGAGGTGCACGAAGCGCACCAAGATCATGGACTGGGGCAGTGCGTAGCCCTGTTTGACCAGCAGTGCCTTGAGATGCGCGGTGTCGGAATCAGGCCCGTCCTTGGAATCCAAGGTTTCTGCCCAGGTGTCTACCAGGAAATCCAGACCGCCCAGCATCACGTGGCGCGCGGAGTCATAGGTGTGGTGGTACTCGGGGTGCGAGGGGAGATAGGCCTCGAACTGCACCCAGTAGAGGCGCTGTACCTGCTTGTCCTTGTCCGCGCCCACGAATGCATGCAACTCGATGTCGTCGAAATAGGTCTGCAGTATCCAGCGGTCCGCGCCGGCATAGGCCGCGGAAGCGGGCAGGGTGATCGCCACCGCGGGGTCGCGCTTGGACGAGACGACGTTTCCCTGCACCGTACGCTCGGGTTTGAGCGCCGCAGCGTCCGCCATCAGCGGTTCCGCCGCATGGAACGTGGGCGACCAGCTGTGGACCTCGCCCGTGAACATCTCGCGGGTGATGGAAGGATCCGCGGCCATGATGGTCTTGGCGTCGGCCAGATCCTTGGCCTTTAGGACCACCACGCCGCCGGGTTCATCGAGCGTGGGCCCGGCATCCAGGATCGTGCCTTCCTGGAACAGCTTCTTCATATATAGGTAGTGGGCGCCGATGGCATCCTGCTGTTTCATGGGCACGCCTTCCTTCCACGCCGGCCCTTGCTTGTAGAGGATCACGAAGAGCGCGCTGTCTTTGGGTGCATCCTCCGCTGCTGCCGAGGCCGCAAGCAGCAGCGCGGCCGCTACGGCATTTCGGCAAACCCCCTTCCAATCCCAGCATCCAGGCTTCGCCATCGTTTCGCTTCCTATCCATTCAAGGCCGAAGGACTAGTCTATCTATTGCGCAGACGATGAACATTATGTCTAATTACGGGGCCGCAGGATGCTGGCACCGGAAGGCTTTTGGAGAGAGACATGTCTGAGCTGGAATTGCTCCATGAAAGGATGCGTGGGATCTACATCGGGCGCCGCTTCGTAGGTGAGATCCCGGAGAGCGAGTGGCACGCCATCGCCGACTACGTGCGTGGCAACCCCGTCATCTGGCAGGCCCAGGCCCGCAACCTCCTGCGGGTGGTCGGCCGGGTGTTCGGCTTCGGCTTCATCAGCGTACCGCTCGGCGTGTTCTGGACCGCGGCCATGCTGGGCTGGGTCGGCAAACCCATCGCCATCGGCGGCATCGACGGCCACGTGGGCGGGCTGCTCAGCCAGCCGGGGCTCATCATCGCCGCCGTCGCGCTGGGTGTCGGCGCCATGCGCGCGCTCGGCCTCAAGCTCGGCTACGTGAACTTCTTCTCGAAGGCCCACAGCGCGCTGCTCAAGGAGCGCCTGGGACTCGACGAGCCCGGTGAATGTTCCGTCCGTTGACGCTGACTCCGGTATCCTGACACTCGCCGAAACCTGCGCCTCGCGCCAGGGTCATCCATGCAGAGATCGACTGGCTCACGCGACCCGGGCATAGATCTCCTGCGGGGACTCTCCATCCTGCTCGTGGTGCTGCACCACATCGGGCTGCGCATCCCGCTCCGGCATACGGCACTCGGCGCGTTCCTGCCGCCGCGCCTCAGCAGCGCCCTCAACTACAACGGCTACGAGGCGGTGTTCGTGTTCTTCGTCATCTCGGGCTTCCTCATCGCCCGCAACAGCCTGCGGCGCTGGGGCAGCCTGGGCCGGCTGGATTATCGTGCCTTCTATGCGATGCGCTTCGCCCGCATCGTCCCCTGCCTGTTGGCGCTGGTGGCTGTCCTCAGCCTGCTCCATCTGCTGGGTGCAGGGGATTACGCGATACACCGCCCAGGCCAGTCGCTCACCGGCGCTGCCGCGGCGGCACTCGGCTTCTACCTAAACTGGTACGAAGGGCTCTTGGGCTACCTGCCCGGCAACTGGGACGTGCTGTGGTCCCTCTCCATCGAGGAAGTCTTCTACTTGGGCTTTCCGGTGGTCTGCCTGCTCACGCGGCGCACGGCGATACTGCTGCCGCTGCTCGTGCTGCTGGCTCTGTCGCTGCCTTACACCCACGCCGCGGCAGCGGGGAACGAGATCTGGCAGGAGAAGGCTTATCTCCCGGGTATGGCGGCGATCGCCATGGGTATCCTGGCGGCGCTCACCGTCGAGCATGCCAAGACGCCCCGGCGCGGCGTGGCCCTCGCGCTCGGTCTTGCCGGCGCGTTCGGTCTCGCCGCGGTGTTCACGGTGGAGGACCTGCTGTGGTCCGCGTGGCACGACGCCACGCTGCTGCTGCTCACCTTCTCCAGCGCTGCGCTCCTGCTCGGCATGCACTGGCGGGGGACGCGGCTGCCCCCGGGACTGAGCTGGTTCGCCGGTTTCGGGCGGCTGAGCTACGAGATCTACCTTAGCCACATGTTCGTGGTGTTCACCGTGGTGAGTCTCTACAAAGCCTCCGGAGAAGTGGCACTCGGCTGGTTCTGGTATCCGCCGGCGGTGCTCGCCTGCTGGGCTTTGGGCTGGCTCATCGCCCGCGGGCTCTCGATGCCGGCCGATGCAGCCTTGCGCCGCCGCCTGCTGAGGCGGCCAGTGGCCGGTTCCCCGTCGCCGCTGCCGGCCGAAGCGACGGAGTGAGCGTCTGCCACTGGTACATGAGCACGGCCCGTTCTGGTACCTAACAGTCGTCACGCTGGCCGCTATAGTCAGCCCATGAAGATCCAGACACCCGCCTTGAATGGCCGCCACGTGCGGCTCGAGCCCTTGAGCCTCGACCACCTGGAAGCGCTCATGGCCGCGGCCAGGAGCGATGACGCCGAACTCTACCGCTGGACCATCGTGCCCCAGGGCCGCGAGGCCATGCGCGCTTATATAGAGGAAGCCCTGGCCTGGCAGGAAGCGGGCACCGCGGCGCCTTATGCCACCGTGCGCCAGGCGGACGGCGCCGTGATCGGCTGCACCCGCCTCTTCGACCTCACCCGCTGGGACTGGCCGAAGGGCCACGCACGACACGATTCCAATGCGCCGGACGTGGGGGAGATCGGCTTCACCTGGCTTAGTCCCCGGGCCATACGCACCGCAGCCAACACCGAGGCCAAGCTGATTATGCTGACCCAGGCCTTCGAGGGCTGGGGCATGTTGCGCATCTGCCTGCAGACCCACCACCGCAACGAGCGCTCCCGTGCCGCCATCCAGCGCATCGGCGGCCGGTTCGAGGGCATCATCCGCGCCAGCCGGCTGGCGCCGGACAATACCCCGCGGGACACGGCCCGCTTCTCCATCGTCGCGGCAGAATGGCTGGAGGTGCGGGCGAAGCTCATGGACATGCTCGGGAAGGATTAGAATCTACCCAGCCGGCGACACCGCCCGGCATGGGGTGAGGGAAGGGATCTTGCGTCATCAGGCCATGTCCGCGCGTCCGCTCGCGCTCTTCGCACTCCTGTCCCTTCCGCTATTCCACGTGCCGGCCGCGCGGGCCGACGAGGTCAGCGCCGGCACGCAGCGCCAGCTCGGCAACTGCGCGACGTTGGGCGAGGCGGTGCGCCGCTTCGCCGGCGCCCGCGACCACGGTCTCGCCAAGATGGATGCATTCCAGAAAGTGACGCAAGGCCAGTCCGCCTACGTGCCGGGCTCGCTCCTGGATCAGACGCTGCAGTGGCCCTACGATCACCCGGGCGAGCAGCAGATCACCACAGCCTCGCACTTCTACCACCGCTGCGTGCTGGACGGCCTCGATGTGCTGACGCTGGCCACGGATCAGGAACTCACCGGCGTTTCCTTGAGTTGCCAGCAGCAGCACGCGGGTGATGCGAACGCCATCGACACCTGCATCGCCGCCGCCACGGACGCCATCGTGGCCCGTACCCAGACCACCGCGCCCGCGGCGGTCTCGGCCACGCCATCCAGCGCCACCAGCCCCAGTTTGTCACCGGACAGCGCGACACTGGCCGCTGCCGAGGCGGTGGCGGCGAACGCGCCGCCGCTCCCCGCGCCCGTCGCCGAGCCTCCGCCCGCGCTCAAGCTCGAGCCCACCTCGCCGGATGCCTCGGCGCCGATGTGGGTGGAGGTTCCGCAGGCGCCCGCGCCGACATCCGTGAGACCTTCCACGCAAGTTGCGGTCACCGCGCCCGCCGCGCCGCTGCCCGCCGCGCCGCTTGAACCCACGGCTCCGGCGCCCGTCACCGCGCCGGCGCAGACAGATCTCTCCGCCGCCGCACCGGTGGCAGTGAAGTCTGCCGCGCCGCAAGTTGCCGTCGCTTCGCCGAATGCGCCGGTGGCCATGCCCGCACCGGCGCCCATCGCGCCGAAGCCTGCCCCGCAGTTCGTCGCAGTCGCGCCGGTCCCCGCCGTACCGCCAGCACCAGCAGCCCCGGCGCCCACGCCGCAGGTGGCGGCGGTGGCATCGGCTCCCCCCGTCGTCGCCACACCGGCTGCATCCAAGCCGGCCCATGCCGAGCCCACCGTGGCCGCCGGCCAACCCGCCAGCGTGGAGGAGTACGGCCAGCTCAAGCTCGGCATGCCGCTGAGGGACGCCATCAAGACCTTCCACAGCTACGGTGAGCGCGGCACGGATGAGCAGGGCTCCGAGACCTATACCTTCCTGGTGGGCGGCGGCCATGCATTCATCACGCTGCGCACCTCGCCCACGCACCCCGGCGAACTCTACGGCATCCAGGTGACGGGCAGCCCCGAAGCCGAGCTCGCGCCGCTGGCGGGCGTGGCGCTGGGCGACACCGCCACCGCGCTGTTCACGAAGGTGGGTGAGCCCACCGCGCGCACGCCGGTCAAGGACTACCACACCATGTGGAGCTACCTCGGCCACAACTACTCGTTCGAGGTGAGCGACGGCGGTGACGTGATCAGCCTCGTGATCTACGGCTACGCTGGCACGCCTCACGACGAGTCCATGGACGACGGCGAGGACGAGGACGGCGATGGGGCAGGCTTCTAGCCTCAGCGGCGGCTGCCACTGCAGCAACCTGAGGCTCGAGATCTCACTGAGCCGTGCGCCGGAGTCGTATCAGCCGCGCGCCTGCGACTGCGAGTTCTGCGCCCGTCACGCCGCGGCGTATATCTCCGATGCCCAGGGTTCCCTCGCCATCCACGTCAAGGATGCGGGCCGGCTCGCGCGCTATCGCCAGGGCAGCGGACAGGCGGAGTTCCTGCTCTGTTCCGATTGCGGCGTGCTGGCGGCGGTGATCCATGAGAGTGAGGGCCGTCGCTATGGCGCCGTGAACGCCCACGCCTTCGGTGGCGGCGAGTCTTTCGGCACGCCGCAACCCGCGTCCCCCAAGACCCTCTCGTCCGCGCAGAAGATCGCCCGCTGGCAGGAAGTCTGGTTCCCCGATGTGGAGCTGCGTTTAAGCGTCCCCTGAGGGTCAGTCCCGGTTCAGCATCATGATCGGCCGGATCTCGATGGCGCCATGGGCGCGGGCGCAGGGCGTGTCCGCCACCAGCCGCACCACCTCTTCCACATCGTCCGCCTCGATGATGCTGAAACCCGCGAGCGGCACCTCGAGCCGTCCCTGCGGCCCGTCAGCCACCCGGGGCACGCCTTCCCAAGCGCGTACGGTGGTGACATCGCTCTCCACGGCGCCCATGAGCGCGCCGCGCTCGCGGATCTTCGTGTCTTGGGCCAGGAGCTCATCCTGTTCCCGTTTCGGAAGCTTCTTCCAGTCCTTCTCGTCACCATAGGCCAGGCATAGGTATTTCACGTCCGTCCTCCATCTTGCAAATCAAATAACTATTAGGACGGTACGCCGCGACGCGGATATCAGCGATCCATGCGTCCGCGATCCTGTATTTTTTTACGCACGGTTCAAGTCGCGCAGGTGTATTCCATATTCACGGGAATGTCGCGCCATTTCACCCTGTTATGTGCGACACAGCACAGACGACGCGATGCGCGCGACGCAAACTGGCATCTCCAACGATCAACGGCTGTGCAAGACGCGCCGTCGCAGGAGATACGACATGAAAACATCCAAAACCCCTTCCCTCCGCACCCTATTCATGATGGCCGGCATGGGCGCCGCGCTCGCCGCCGGGATGCCGGCCCTGGCATCCGACGACCCGGCACCCAAGGCCCACAGCGACAGCGTGGGCGACGCCATCAGTGACACCGCCGTCACCGCTAAGGTGAAGGCCAAGTTCGTGGGTGTGGACAGCCTCAAGGGCTCCGACATCAGCGTGACCACCACCAACGGCATGGTCACCCTCACCGGCACCGCCGGCAGCTCCAGCGCCAAGTCCGAGGCGGAACGCCTGGCCAAGCAGGTGAAGGGCGTGAAGGACGTGGACAACGAGCTCAAGACCCCTTCCAGCAGCAAGACCAGCGCCGAGCTGAAGGGTGCCGCGAACAGCACCAAGCAGGGCGTCTCCGACACCTGGATCACCACCAAGGCGAAGGCGGCGATCACCGCTGACAGCGTGGCCAAGGGCTTCGACGTGCACGTGGAGACCACCAACGGCGTGGTGGTACTGAGCGGTCAGCTCGCCAACAAGGATGCCATCGCGCACGTGAAGGATATCGTCGAGAAGATCGACGGCGTGAAGAGCGTGGACACCAGCGGCCTCGAGGTCGCCCCGGGCAAGTGACGCTTGCCCTTCGTGGGGTCCCGGCGGCGGCAGCCGCCGCCGGGACCGCGCCAGGATACGAGACAGGAGACATGACATGCAGAAGATGAACGCTTTCTACGCCCTGCTGGCCGCCGCCGGCCTCACCGGCGCCCTGTGCAGCACCTCGGTGCTGGCAGCCTCCAGCCCCGCGCCTGCCGCGAGCACCGCGGTGGGCGCCGCCACCTCCGACACGGACATCACCGCACAGGTGAAGGACAAGCTCGCGAGCGCGGGCTATCGCGACGTGGCGGTGACCGTCAACGGCGGTACGGTGACGCTGGTGGGCAGCGCCCAGGACGCGCAGGTGAAGGCCAATGTGGAGGCGGTGGCGAAGTCCGTGGACGGTGTGACCAGCGTGGACAACCGTCTCAAGACCCCGGCCGAGCGGCCGCAGATACCGCCTCCGCCCGCGGCGTCAAGGCCGGGCTGATCCATAACTATTAAGAGGTGACGAGATGAGCAACGACATTGCGAAAGGCGACTGGAAACAGCTCTCGGGTGCGATCAAGCACACCTGGGGCAAGCTGACCGACGACGACTTGCTGCGCGCCAAGGGCGACGGCGAATACCTGGTGGGCAGGCTGCAGGAATACTACGGTCTCACCAAGGCGAAGGCGGAGCAGAGCCTGCACGAGCTGGGCTACAAGCTGCGCGGTGAGCAGCGCCGGGTCGCCACCTCCGATCGCCGCGGCAGCGGCGATGACGTGACCACCGAACGCCTGGATCGCTGATCCGGGCGAGGTGCGACGCCGCCGGTGGCTGACTGAAGCCACCGGCGGCTTTTTTTTGGCCGCGGGTCAGGAAGCGTGGGGCACGTGCGCGCCGGCCTGGCCGAAGGAGTAGAACCAGCCCTTCGCCGTGCAGGTGTACACGTCGCTGAACCACAGGTCGAAGTCCAGGGCGTCTCCCTTGTACTGCGCCTTGATGTAGAGCAGCGCGGTGATCACCGCGGTGCCCTCGTCATAGAAGCGCACGCTCTGCCGGGTGTCGCTCTGGTGCTCGTACGCGAGGGCCGTGTCGTGGGCCTGGTCCAAGAGATCCTTCTTTCCGTACACCTGCCCCTTGCCGGTCACCAGCGTGAAGTCGTCCGCCAGCAGGCGCGCCATGGCGGCGGCATCGCTCTTCTCCACCGCGGCCTGGTACTCGGTATCCAGCTGCTTGATGAGCGCCGGATCCTGCGGGCAGGCCGGCAGCGGGGCGGCCAAGGCCGCGATGGGGGCGAAGAGGGCGAGGGTCAGCAATGCCTTGGACATGGGAGTCTCCCTGGGTTTCGGTGCGTGCAGGCTACCGGCGCCGATGTATCGCAGCTATCACGAACTTGCAGCGCTCCCGGGTCCAGCGGCATAGTGGACAGGAGGGGATGGGAGCGAAGCCATGCGACTGCAGCGACGTGACCTGGATAAGGCCGCCTTGGCGGGCGTGATCAGCGCCGCCCAGGCCGAGAGCCTGTGGAGCTACCTCAGCGGGCAGGCCGCCGAGGAGCCGGGCTTTAGGCCCGCGCACATCCTCTATTACCTGGGCGGCCTCGTGGCCATGGCCGCGCTCTCGCTGTTCGTGACGCTCGCCTGGGAACCCTGGGCCGGTATCCCGATGCTGGTGGTGGCGCTCGCCTACGCCGCGCTCGGCATCGCACTCACCCACTGGTTCCTGCAGCGCGGCCTCGCCATCCCCGCCGGGCTCACCATCACCTTCGCCGTCTCCACCGTGCCGCTGGCGGTGTATTCGCTCCAGCACATGCTGGGGTTCTGGGAGGGCGAGCGCACCCTGCAGGACTTCCACCTCTATATAGACTGGCGCTGGTTCTTCATGGAAGTGGCGACGCTCGCCGCCGCGGCGGTGGCCCTGTGGCGCTACCGCATGCCGTTCACGCTGTTCATAGTGGGCGTGATCTTCTGGTATCTCAGCATGGATCTGGTGCCTCTGCTGTTCAACGACCAGGACCCGGACTGGCAGCTCAGGGAGAAGGTGACCCTGTGCATGGGCATCCTCACCACGTTCCTGGCGTTTTGGGTGGACGTGCGTTCGGGCCGCAAGCGGGACTACGCCTTCTGGCTGTATCTCTTCGGCGTGGCCATGTTCTGGGGTGGGCTGTCGTTGCAGCGCTCCGACAGCGAACTCAACAAGTTCCTGTACCTGCTCATCAATCTGGGCCTGCTGGTGGTGGGCGCGGTCCTGATGCGGCGCGTGTTCGCGGTGTTCGCCGCCTTCGGCATCATTGGCTACCTGGGCCACCTCGCCATGCTGTTCCGCTTCGGCCTGCTGTTCCCGGTGCTGCTCGCGGCCATCGGTCTCGGCATCATGTTCCTGGGGGTGAAGTGGCAGCGCAACGAGCGGCGCATCCATGACGCGCTGCTGCGCTTCCTGCCCGGCAAGCTGCGCGACCTGGTGCTGCAGGCACACGGGGGCTGAGGGTGTACCTCGCGTTCAAGCTGCTGCACGTCATCGCCGTTATCCTGTTCTTCGGCAACGTGGTGACGGGCGTGTTCTGGAAGCATCTGGCGGACGGCAGCCACGACCCCACGCTGATCGCCCACACGCTGCGCGCCATCATCCGCCTGGACCGCTGGCTCACCGTGCCGAGCGTCGCCGGCATCGCCGTGTTCGGCGTCGCCACCGCGCTCGCCGGCCACCTGCCGATGCTTCGCACCGGCTGGATCGCCGCCTCCATCCTGCTGTTCACCGCCTCCGGCATCCTGTTCCACACGCTGGCGCGGCTGCAGCGCGAGCTCCTGGCCCTGGCGGAGACGGGCGCCACCAGCGACTTCATGGACTGGGACGCCTACCGCCGCCTCTCGCGCCGGTGGTTCAACTGGGGCCTCGCCGCCACGCTGCTGCCGGCCGCGGCCCTGGTGCTGATGGTGCTGAAGCCCTTCTGAGCGGCCTCACTTCATGTTGCGGTAGAGGTTCACCGCGAACACCAGCAGCGTGACCAGCAGCAGGATCAGCATCACGCCTGTCAGGGGCGCGACCGCCTCGTTGCCCAGGAGCGTGCAGGCCAGCAACGCCATCGATACCGGCAGCACGGTGTTGTGCATCCAGAAGTGCACCACGCCGAGGGTGCTTCCGCCGGCCGCCGGGAAACGGTCGTAGATGAGGCCGGCCAGCGCCATGCTGGCCCAGCCCAAGAGGTTGATATGCGCATGCACCGGCGCCAGCGTGAACGAATGGCTGGCGCCCATGTACACGCCCAGCGAGGCGCCGACCAATAGGTACGTGACCGCGATCAGTATCCAGAGACGCGCCAGCCGCTTGCCGCGGGATTCGATGTCCTGAGCCATGTGATTCCCCTCCACCCTATGAGACGAATGGGTCAACCTTAAACAGCACGGCGCCGCCGGGCAAGGGCGTGTCGCGCGAACGAGGGAATTATCCCGGCGCGGCTTCGGTATGATTCGTACGGCGACGTATCCGGGAAGGGATAGAAATGAAGCAGCAGGTGTTGGATAAGCTCGGCCGCGCGGAGGGCTTCGCGCGCGAGTGGCTCGCGGCCTGGAACGCCCACGACATCGACCGCATCATCGGTCACTACGCGCCGGACGCCACGGTGCAGTCGCCGTTCCTGGCCCAGGCCACGGGCGATGCGCGCGGCTGCGTCACCGGCGCGGAGCAGTTGCGCGCGATCTACGGCAAGGCGCTGCTGAAGTATCCGGACCTTGAGTTCCGCGTGATCCGCGTGCTCGCGGGCATGGAGAGCGTGGTGATCCATTACCACACGGTGGAGGGGCTGCTGGCGGCCGAGACCTTCCTCCTGGACGGGCAGGGCCGCGCCCACACGGTGCTCTGCCATTACTGCCCGGAAAGCTGAGATAAATGTCGTCTGAATTCCATATCGATACGCTCTAGGCCACGCCTGACGGGGGGTATAGCCTCCGTTCTCGATTAGACATATTCAAGGTAAACTAGCTCCAAGAGGGCCATACCCGGAGGGAATGACGCCACGGTCCATGAGCCGTGGCGCACCGGGGGCATGTTCTGAAGAGTGGGGAACCGCCATGTCGTATCGCCGTCCGTCCATCCGTCACCTGGATGCCTGCCTGCACGCCTTGTTGAAGCGTGGCGGCAGCCTGGGCCTAGGCCTCGGAGCCTTCACGCCGATCCTGGCCTTGGCCAACCCCAGCGGAGGCCAAGTGGTGGCCGGCCAGGCCACGATAGGCACCCCAAGCGCGAACGGCATGGTGATCAACCAGGCAAGCCAGAGCGCGATCATCAACTGGCAACAGTTCAACATCGGCAAGGGCCAGTACGTCCAGTTCCTGCAGCCCTCCAGCTCCGCGGTAGTCCTGAACAGGGTAGTGGGCGGTAGCCCCAGCAGCATCCTCGGCACCCTCTCCGCCAACGGCCAGGTGTTCCTGGTCAACACCAACGGCGTGTTCTTCGGCAAGGGCGCCTCCATCGACGTCCAGGGCTTCCTGGCCTCCACCATCGACATCACCGATTCCAACTTCCTGTCCGGCAACTACGTGTTCGACCACGGCGGCGCCCCGGATGCCAAGCTCGTCAACCAGGGCAGGATCCGCGCCCACAACGGCGGCTACGTCGTGCTCGCCGGCGACTACGCCGAGAACACCGGCATCATCTCCGCCCAGTCCGGCCACGTCATCCTGGCGGCCGGCTCCAAGGCCACCCTGGACCTCAACGGCAACAAGCTCGTCCACTTCGCCATCGACCAGGCGACCCTCTCCAACTACGCCGGGGTCAAGAACGCAGGCTCCCTCATCGCCGACGGCGGCACCGTCATCATGACCGCCGACGTCGCCAATGCCCTGAAAGCCACGGTGGTCAACAACACCGGCCTCATCGAA